>ASHK01001200.1 GCA_000695745.1 Vibrio madracius
ACGGTTGGCACTTGCTATCTGAAGCCAATATTAAGCTCGGCAATAGTGCTGAAGATCTCGCTGCCCGCGCTGAAATATTGGCACTAAATGCTCAGTGGGATAAATCTATTCAGCTTTACTCTCAAGCCAGTCAATTAGCTAAATTAGGAAGCCTAAAACAGGCTCGCTATGACGCTCGCATCGACCAATTATTGGCGCAACGCGATCGCTTCATGGCACTACAATAAAACCAATAAGGAATAGCCGTATGTCAGTCACCATATTTCATAATCCACGCTGCTCTAAAAGCCGACAAACCCTTGCTTTGATTGAAGAAAAAGGCATTCAGCCAGAAGTGGTTAACTATCTCAACACTCCGCCTACGGTAGAGAAACTGAAAGAGATTTTTGGTCAGCTAGAATTAGAAAGTGTTCGTGCCATGATGCGTACTAAAGAAGATATCTACAAAGAACTTCAGTTAGCCGATCCAGCACTGACCGATGATCAGTTGTTCCAAGCAATGAGTGAGCATCCCAAGCTTATCGAGCGTCCAATTGTCGTCAGCAACGGCAAAGCAAAGCACGGTCGTCCACCAGAGCAAGTGTTAGACATACTGTAATGTCATATCAGATTCTGGTGCTTTACTACAGTCGACATGGAAGCACCAAGCAACTCGCTCGTGCCATAGCACGAGGCGTTGAATCAGTCGAGCAATGCCAAGCTATTCTGCGTACAGTGATGAATTAACAGAAGATTCAGACTTACACAGTGGCGACCCAATTGTGTCCCTCAACGAACTAAAGCAATGTGATGGTTTAGCTATGGGGAGCCCGGTCTGGTTTGGCAATATGGCTGCGCCTCTAAAACACTTTTGGGATCAAACCACCAGTTTGTGGATATCAGGTGACCTCATTGATAAGCCTGCTTGCGTGTTCACTTCATCATCCTCATTACATGGCGGTCAAGAAAGTACAGCGATGAGCATGCTACTTCCTTTATTGCACCACGGCATGATGATCTTAGGCATTCCCTACAGTGAACCACTGTTACATACCACCACCACTGGCGGCACTCCTTATGGAGCTTCACATGTAGCCGACTCAAGTACCCAGCTTAGCAGTGAAGAGTCTGAACTCGCTTTTGCGTTAGGAAAACGCTTGGCGCAAACCGCCAAAAAAATGAAGTAATGGAATCATGATAGCAATACCTTTTAAACAAAAACAATGCGCATCTTTGCATTGGTAGCCAACCTCGCTCTACTGGCTTGGGTTGCTATTTGGCACGGCTTTTTGTCCCCCCACCCACATATTAACCCGACAGCGATGACCATTGCTTGGATGATTCCACTGCTATTGCCTTTGCCAGGGATTATTGCAGGAAAACCTT
>ASHK01001201.1 GCA_000695745.1 Vibrio madracius
CCACTCAGCTGGAGCTTTACTTTCAACCTATTATCGAACTGCGTCTGGAAAACACCTAGGCTGTGAGTGTTTATTGCGCTGGAATCACCCTACATATGGGGTCATTTCACCTGATTCGTTTATCCCAATCGCCGAACTGTCAGGAGAGATTATCCCTATTGGCGCCTGGGTCATTGAGCAGGCCTGTAGGCAAATTAGACAATGGCAAGATCTTGGTATCTATCATCAAAAAGTCTCAGTCAACGTATCAGTCGTGCAGCTCGTTTCCGGTCGTTTCATTAAAGATGTTGTTACTCCAATTCAACGCTATGGTATTGCGCCAGAAGCACTAGAGCTTGAAATAACAGAAAGCGTTCTCGTCAAGGATATGAACCAAGCGACTAAATTTATCACTGAGCTAAAGAAAATCGGGTAAAAATCGCTATCGACGACTTCGGTACCGGTTATTCTTCGCTGAGCTATCTAAAGCAGTTACCGGTAGATAGCTTAAAAATCGACAAGATTTTCATCGACCAACTTCGTTCTGATGACATGACGATTGTCAGTTCCACACTTCGAATGGCCGAAGAGCTTGGGATCAATGTCATTGCCGAAGGGATACAAACCATGGAACAAATGACGATCTTGATGGAGCACGGCTGTCGATGGGGACAAGGCTTCCTATTTAGCGAGCCACTGTCAAACTCACACTATATTACCCTCTGCCAAGGCGGTGAAGTTCGTAGCACCAATTAGCAAACCTAAATAGACAAACCGCGCATAAATGCGCGGTCACTTCGATTTCTATTACGATCAAACCAAAACATGTTTAACAAGCGAAGCAAAAACCTAGTAGATAGTCTTCCCCGCTTTTTGCTGTGTATTCCTTGTCTTCGTTGCTTGCTGTTGGGCGGCATTTATTGTCGCCTTTCACTAGACTCACCCAGTGACGAAGCCCCGTCGCACGTTGACCTTCCGACTGACCAAACAGCGTGCACGTTTCCAGTTGAATGTCTGCAATTTGAACCAACTGGAGTAGTCCATTGCCTTGACGGCGAGCCAGTGTCACTTCTACGTGCGTGCCACTCTCATCACGAAACAGGATCGAATCTGGTGAACATTTGTCTCCGGCATAAGCCACAAACTGTTTGGCATGACGAAGGCCGCTATGCTGACCATTTTTGAAGTAGGCTTGAACGTGGCGATAGTCAATTTCATAACTCACCACATCCTCGTGAGAACCATTCTCTAGTGGGAACAAGGTATCAAGAAGTTGCTTCGTCATTTTTTGTTTTTGAGTAGGCTTATCAGCGTTGACCATTTCCACGGCAAACACGGCTTCAGCGATAAAATTTTGCGGGTTATGGAGTTCTGTTTTATCGAATGTCTGCATATTCATAGTCTATTCCTTCAGAGGCAATTAATAACAGCTTAAGCAAATACCCTTAACACCTTGTTGGTTTGTCTCGTTATTGCTTGATTATTAGAATAGCGCTTTTTAACAACAATTTCACAACGAAATTTTCACACTGTCAATTTTACAAAATCACCTGTGTAAAAATCGATAAAGCACTTTAAGAAATCACACTTAT
>ASHK01001202.1 GCA_000695745.1 Vibrio madracius
GAACAGCGCTTGGCATTCCCCTTGCTCGACAATATCGCCCTTGCACATCACTATCACTCGATCTGCCAAGTGTTTAACCACACCCAAGTCATGTGTGATAAACAGAATGGCGGTTCCAAGCTTAGCTTGAATTTCTTTGATAAGGTTAAGAACCTCAGCTTGAACCGTCACATCAAGTGCCGTGGTTGGTTCGTCAGCGATCAAAATGTCAGGCTCATTAATAAGCGCCATAGAAATCATAATGCGTTGCAGTTGACCACCAGAAAATTCATGTGGGTACTTGTAATAAGCCGTTTCTGGCTCTGGTAAATGCACCAAATCAAATAGCTCTAAAACACGTTTCTTAGCTTGTTGGCCACTCACTTTTCTATGGCACATTAATGCCTCAGCGACTTGAATGCCCACCTTCATATAAGGATTAAGTGAGGTCATCGGTTCTTGGAAGAGTCATCCCGATACGGTCACCTCGAATCTTTTGCATCGCCTTATCATCCATTTCCAGTAGCGAGCGACCGTTAAAAGCAATGCTCGAATCGGAATGAATAATGGCGTTGTTAGGCAAGATTTGCATGAGCGCGTTGGTTGATACGGACTTACCGCTTCCTGATTCACCCACAATCGCTAATGTTTCTCCCGCATAAAGATCAAAGTTAACCTGTTTCACTGCATCAACAATACCGTCATTGGTAGTAAAGCTTACAGAAAGATCGCGGACTGACAAAATAGGGGCTTGAGACATAATGCTTCCTTGCTCATACGAATTAGTAGTGTGAATTTGATGTCGGATTGGTGTGCGGATTCAAGATCGCAATGCTCTGATGCGAACGGGTCAGTTCCTCGAACTTCTGAGCCCATTCAACGCTATGTTGTGAAGCGCAGAAGGCCTCCATGTGGCTGAGTATGAGATCCGTACTCTCCTCTAGGGCTGAATAAACGATCTTGATAAGCTGGCTTTGCTCTAGCGATAAAAATTGCAGCAATGCATAACAACGGTTGAGTATCTCAAACGCCTGCTGCTGCTCACCAATACTGTTGAGGATACTTGATTGATAGATAGACGCGTCTCGCAATCCTGTCACTAACAACACAAACTGACAAGGTCTGGTCTGGTTGCATTCAAGTGCATGAAAAACATGCGAGGGTAAACTATCTAGCACTTGTGAAAACAAGTGTCGTGCCTCAGGCCAACTGCCTTGCTTGAGTAATTTCTCTGCATTGACAAAACGAGACCAGCACTGTTGAAGTTCCATTTGGTGAGCCTTTTCAAAACGATAGTTTCTTATTTAAATTGAAACCAAATGAGAATGCAAGTAATTATCATTTGAGCGCTAACGATTGTTCGATATGAACGAATACTCAATTCAAAATAAAGCCAATTATCAAATTTAATCATATGAATACAATGAGCACACAATGAACATCAGCCACTCAGGACATTCAACATGAGCAAGTTATTTGAGCAAACAGAGATCAAAGGTTTAGGGCTTCAAAATCGAATTGCAATGGCCCCCATGACTCGGGCACGTACCAGTCAGCCCGGCAACATTCCTAATGAAATGATGGCCACCTACTACCAACAAAGAGCCACCGCAGGATTGATCATTTCCGAAGCCACACAGATTTCCGATGACGCTCAAGGTTACTCTTTCACCCCAGGCGTCTACACTGATGAGCAAGTAGCAGGCTGGAGCAAAGTGACGCAAGCTGTGCACAATAAAGGCTCTAAAATGTTTTGCCAGCTTTGGCATGTGGGCCGCGTATCTCATCCCAGTTTCCAAAACGGCGAAAAACCGATGGCCCCTTCAGCTTTAGCGCCAGTGGAAACACAAGTGTGGATCGCAGACGAGAACGGTAATGGCAGCATGGTCGATTGTGTCGAACCACGTGAAATGACGACCGACGATATTCAGCGAGTCGTCGACGACTTGCGTACAGCCG
>ASHK01001203.1 GCA_000695745.1 Vibrio madracius
AAATCTGTACGTCGATTAGAACGTTCCATTGCTGAATATTCACGGCCACGCGCCATGTTCATCAGCTTATCGCGAGACATTGGTTCACGCGCATTGGTCACCAACGCTTTCAGTACCGCAAATTCACCCGATGTTAAAGGCATTGCCTCTTCACCACGGAACATTTCACGTGTACCAAGATTCAAACGGAAATCACCGAACTCAACCACGGACTCCTCTTGGCTTGGTGCACCAGGAGCTTCAATAGTTTGGCGACGTAATACCGCTTTGATGCGAGCAAGTAGCTCACGAGGATTGAACGGTTTTGGTAGATAGTCATCCGCACCGACCTCAAGGCCGACAATACGGTCAACTTCATCACCTTTGGCTGTCAGCATCAGAATCGGCAACATGTTGTTGGCGTTACGTAAACGACGACAAATCGACAGGCCATCTTCACCTGGTAGCATTAAATCCAATACCATTAGGTGAAAGTTTTCACGGGTTAACAGGCGGTCCATCTGCTCACTGTTAGCAACACTGCGTACTTGGAATCCTTGCTCTGATAAGTAACGCTCTAGTAATGCACGTAGACGTGCATCATCATCAACAACTAAAATCTTGTGATTTTCTTGCATATTCGATTCCACCACTAAAAAGCAATTTACCGACCCTCCGTCAGCGAAAAGTGTGTCAGAAGAGTATCTGCACTAAATGTAACATTTCATGGCCAATAATTGCGCAGAGAATTGTTAACGTTTATTAATTATGGCTCATATCAGACACATTCGTCATTACCCTAGGTGATATAAGTGATGTATATCTAATGTTGCTTAATTTTACCTGCTGCAACCTCGTTAACCTGTACGCTAAATTTTCAACGTCTACTAACCCTTTGTAACGTTTTAAAATATGCTTTTGTGCGCCCCAGCAAGCCTGTGTCATATAACCTAAGTAGACTATCACTCGTTTTCGAACTCAAGGAGAGCTTATGACATTTGAAGCACAATCAGAGAGTCCGTTTTCACGCGATAATTTCGCCCAAGCATTGAAGTATTGGCGTCGTTTTAATGGCATGTCTCAGTTGGAGTTGGTTGAGGCGCTCAGTCTTTCCCATCGAGCATTTCAAGGCATCAATCAGCCAATGCTCAGCAAATGGGAGCACAACAATGGACAACCATCCCTCATGCGTCGCGTTGGTGTCGCGACGTTCTTTCAACAAAGCTACCACTATAGTGAGGATGAGCAACGCATCATTCAAGGTGTGGAGAAATACGACGATTTCTTCAGAGGGTTTGATACGCTCTACCCATATACCATAGATACTTACGAAACCTATCGTTGGGATAACCTACCAGAGATCTATCGAGAGCAAATCGTTTATGCTCAAGAACACTACCGTTTTGCTACTTTTCAACAACTGATCAGTGCTATGTCAATTCAGGAGATGACGGTGGTATTGGCGAAACACCGAGATG
>ASHK01001204.1 GCA_000695745.1 Vibrio madracius
TAAGACATGCACTTTGGAAAGGGGTTGTACTGGATAAAGACGATTTGATTCGTCGCGAAGTCATCAAGCAGCTTATTTGTAACTTTAAACTCGACAAAACGTTTATCGAAAAGACATTCGATATTACGTTCTCACACTACTTTGCTGAAGACATGAAATTACTGCAGACCTTTATTGATGATGGGTTAGTTGTCGTTTCAGATTCGTCTATTGAAGTGACGCTTCGTGGGCGTTTACTGATCCGTAATATCTGTATGTGCTTTGATAAGTACCTACGTCAAAAAGCACGCCAGCAACAGTTTTCTCGCGTCATTTAAACTCAAGATTCCCCGTGGTCGTGACAGCTTGAGGCTGCCACGACGCCATTGGCAGAGACTGATGCTAGCTAAGAGGTCTTTAGGCCATAGAAACGGCCTAAACACTGAGCTTATATTGGCAATGCATAGAGCAATCAAGCGTATTAGTAGAGTTCTTTGAGTTTTCTTGTGAGGGTGTTGCGTCCCCATCCCAAGACTTTGGCCGCATCTTGCTTATGCCCATTGGTATGGTTAAGCGCCGCCTCTAATAAGATTCGTTCAAACTCTGGTTGAGCACGATTGAGAATCTCAGTTTCTCCCGATTCCAGTGCCTGCTGAGCCCACGAAGATAACAAAGACTGCCAGTCGCCTAAGCTGATATCGGAGGCACGTCGGGGCTCTTCCAGCAGTTCTGGCGGTAAATCACTTGGAAGAATATCGCTGCCACTTGCCATTACGGTTAGCCAGCGACAAGTGTTCTCTAGCTGACGTACGTTGCCTGGCCAATCGAGTTTATTCAGAATATCGACGGTATCTGGGTTAAGAGATTTGGTTTCAACCCCAAGTTCCTCTGCCGCTAACGATAAGAAATGCAGTGTCAGCTTTTCTATGTCTTGTCTACGCTCTCGAAGCGATGGTATGTGAATACGAATCACATTAAGACGATGGAACAGATCCTCACGAAACTCACCTTCGGCGACCAGCTTTTCTAGATTTTGGTGAGTCGCTGCGACGATTCGTACATCCACTTTGACGGCTGAGTGTCCTCCCACGCGATAGAACTGACCGTCCGCTAAAACGCGTAATAGTCGAGTTTGAATATC
>ASHK01001205.1 GCA_000695745.1 Vibrio madracius
TTTACGTGGATTCAGTTCTAAAGATGGGTATGTGTCAACGACAGAGCTAATTGATGCAACTGATGGCAAGCTTACTCGAGCGGCCATTCAGCAGCGGTTGAGAGCGGCAGTCAATATCGGTTTGTTTAGCCAGCATGGTGTTAAGTTTGAAGAAGGTCTTGCTGGCAAGACGATGCTTCATCGATTTATTAACCCCAACCAGTTGGTGTCTGTACTCGGTGCTACGAGCTTAGTGACTGAGTCGGTTAAGCAATCAGAAAAACAGAAAAAATCAAAAGCACTCGCACAAACGCAAGTTAATAAACGCTTGCTGAACGAGCACGGTCTCTATACGCCACCAGCAATGCGCGATGAAGCTGACCAGTTTGTGGTATCTCCAACGAATTGGGCAGGCATTATCGACCAAGCACTTGCCCCTCCTCGAACGCGGAAAAGTTATCAAAAGTCGATGGTTTCTATTTCGGGAACCAAAGCGGTGATTGAGACTCGATCGTCTAAGAATATTATGACGGTTGATGATCTTATGACGCTGTTTGCGTTGTTTACTCTGACGGTGCAATACCATGATCATCATCATGAAGAATATCATCTTGATGCCAAGCATGTGCCAAATAAAACGCCGTTATACATCACCGATATTCTGTCACTTCGTGGCAAGAAAGATAGCGGGCCCGCACGTGACTCGATCCGCGATAGTATTGACCGCATTGAGTTTACAGATTTTCAGTTGCATGAGCTTACGGGTCGTTGGCTCAGTGAAAACATGCCTGAAGGCTTTAAAAGTGATCGTTTTCGATTTTTAGCAAGAACCATCACCGCTTCTGAAGAAGCGCCTCGTGAAGGAGCTGATGGTGAGATCAAGATCAAACCAAATCTATACATCTTAGTTTGGGAGCCATCATTTTATGAGGAGCTGCTGACAAGAGATTATTTTTTCTTGTTCCCACCAGAAATTCTGAAACAGCATACTTTGGTGTTCCAACTGTATTCTTATTTTAGAAGTCGAATGGCACGCCGTCATACCGACACATTGTTGCTGTCAGAATTGAATCAAAAGTTAGCGCGTAACATCGAATGGCGACGTTTTTCGATGGATCTTTTGCGAGAGCTACGAAAGCTTGCTGAAGGATCGATGAGCAATGATCGTTTCGATGTTAACCTTTGGGGTTATCATCTCTCGCTGCAATGTATGGATCCTAACGCGA
>ASHK01001206.1 GCA_000695745.1 Vibrio madracius
GCTCCATTCTAGGACAATTGCGCTGGGAAGCTGGACAAGATTTTCAGTCCGAAGTTCATCGAGCTAGTGCTGGCCTCAAAGGTCAGCATGATGCTGGTCTAGTCCGTGTTGTCTATAACCTAGAAGCGGAATATTCCGAAGATTTGACACAAAAGACGGCAGACAAACAGGACTTCGATATCCGGTTAAGTGAAGCGAACTTAGTCTTACTGACTAAAAGCTTCGGTGGCATCTACTTCGGAAATGGTACACTGGTACCTATAAAGACCTGTATTCGCGCGTAGACCTTTTTGAAAGTAACAATATGCACCGCTCGAGTAATGCCGCCCTATTTCGCCAAGGTGCATCCGCTAAAAATCAACTTGCTTATATGACACCAAAATGGCGTGGACTCTACGCAAAAATTGCTGCGGTCAGTCCTGATAATAGTAATGGTGAAGACATTGATATTCTTGGCCTACGTCTACTTTATGAGACCGATAACTTCGATCTAGTTTTGAATCGTTCGCAAGTAGACAAAAAACAATTACCGGGGAATCAAGACGAAGACTACATTCGTTATGCTTTAGCGTCTTCTTACACTTGGGATAACTTCTATCTTGGTGGTCTGGTTGAGCTAAATATCGATGACCCTCAAGGTGACAGCACTATCTATGGCCTTGCTGGCAAATACTCTCTGGATAAATTGACCTTCAAACTGGGCGTCCAGCACAAAGCTTTCGACGATTCAAATAAAGATAATCAAACACTTTATTTAGCGAGCATTAACTACGCCTTTAGTCCCCAGTTATCTACCTATGTTGAAGTTGCCGAGTACGCTGACGACGCGCCGACCAATGACCCAGCCAACAACAATGGTGAAAACCGAAACGACAATATCAATATCGGCCTCAACTTCAAATTTTAATACCCTGTGCTAAGGAACCAGCAGATGAAAAAACTACTCACCATCCTGAGCTTACTGTGTGCAGCTCAAACCTATGCCGGTGTCGATATCACCGACTGTGTCATCATTGAGCCCGCTCCTGGTGTCAATAAAACGGGATTATTTTTTAATGCCGCTTTTACTGTAGATGAAGAAGTAAAGGCGTTGAGACTCCCTTCTCCAGAAGCCATTCTGGGGGCAGAAATACCTGAACTCACTAATGAGATTCAAATGCATAACACCGTCGTGAAGGATGGTGTGATGAAGATGCAGCAATTTCCGAAATTGTTCCTCAAGAAAGATGCCGTAATCAAGCTAGAACGTGGTGGAACGCACTTTATGTTAATGGACCTAAAAAAGCGTCCACTCGCGGGTGAAAAATACACCGTCAATTTATGGCTGACCTATATCTCAGACCAACAATGCGAAGCGAGGGTTGTTAAATCTTCTGACTTTCCACCAAAGCATAAAATGTAGGATGAAATGATGAAGATTATTGAGCAAATTAAACAAGTCAAACGCTCTATAAAACTGGCTATAGTCACTGTAGGTATCGGTATTGGCTTAATCGCCGCATTGCCTGCCACCGAAGTTATACACGTCTTTAGCACTAATGAGTTTTGTTCTTCGTGTCATACGATGAAACCTATGGCCGAAACCTTTTCTCAGTCTATCCATGGCGGTAATAACCAGCATGGCTTTGTCGCAGACTGTGTCGATTGTCACCTGCCAAAATCCAATATCGTTGAAGAGCTATGGGTAAAGGGAATCTCCGGCACTCGTCATCTATGGGGCGAATTTGTCTTAGGTATGGAGGCGCTCGATTACGATGAACTTCACCCGAAACGCGGCGAGTACGTCTATGACTCTGGTTGTATTAACTGCCATCGCGGTTTAGAAGAAAGATCGCAAGATGCAGATGAGAACTCGGCTGCCTCAGACTTTTCACACAGACTTGCATTCAACAATAAAGCTAACGATCCAAGTTGGAAGTGTTCGAGCTGCCACTACGATATTGCTCACCCCAATTTAAAACGCGAAATGCGTTTCCTTGAAGAAGAACAGATTCGTAAAGTTGCGGCAACTGAGGGCTTATAAATGAAACACATAACCGCATTATCACTCGCCATCAGCTTAGCGGTAGCTGGTAGCGCGTTTGCAGCAGAAGACATCGATAATGGGTACGGCGATTACACCATTAATCGTACCTTCGAAGATTTAAAAAACTCGCCAAAGGATTTAAAAGTAGCCAAGCGTATCTTATATAGTTGCTACCTCGGTTGTCACCGACCTGCAAAAGAGGAAGTCCCTGAAACTCTGAGCCCTAAGCTTGAAGGGTTTGATCCGCAATGGTTCTTAGACCAATGGTTTGCGATGGATAACGAGCGTCACGCGGGTATCTCATCTCAAATGAAAGAAATCGTCTACTCAAACTCCCCAAGAGATATGGCATCAACGGCTATTTTACTTGGTGAACAAAAAATGAAGTACAACCCTATGCCGGATGTCCTTGAGAGCGAAGAGTTTAAACGTGGCAAAGAGACTTACGACAAAACATGTAAGGCGTGTCATGGTGAACAAGGAGCATCCACTCAAAAGAATTTCCCACCATTAAAAGGGCAGATGCCTACTTACCTCTATGAACAGATGCTCGCCTATCGTGATGGAAA
>ASHK01001207.1 GCA_000695745.1 Vibrio madracius
AATTTATATCCGTCTTATCTAAAACCAAAACAAGAGCACTTTACCCTGAGTCGCGTCGCTGTGGCCTTAGCGCTGACAGTGACCGTCGTTGTGGCGATGTATGGCTACACATTAATTTCAACGCTCAAGCTAGAAGAGCAGCTTATTCAATTAGAGTCTCATACTGATTCCTTACACCAACAATTGGCAGAACAAAAAGCCGCGCTAGAAGCACACCGTCCTTCCCCGGTTAAAGTGGCGGCGGTTGAGCGACTTAAGCAAGAAATTGCTGCAAAAAAAGACGCGTTAGATGCAGTAGATGATTACGACAAAGAACAACAAGTTGGTTATTCAAGTGTTATGGACTCACTTGCCACCTTAGGAAGAAACGATATCTCGATTCAACATATCTATTTGGACAAGAGCAATATAGATATTTCAGGTCTAGCCAGAAATGCGAGTGTTATTCCGAACTGGGTTGGACAGTTCAAACAAGAACAAAGTTTAGTTGGAAGAACATTTAAGACATTGAAAATTGGGCGTAACAACAATGATGTTGTGACATTTGAGCTGCGTACCAGTCCGGAGATTCGTGCCTTAGGGGCAACCGTTGATGGTGGTGCAAACGTCGATGCGACACAAGTGTTGGAGGCTAAACAGTGAAAAACTATTGGCTGAAATTAGATCAAAAGTTCCTCTCGTTGACTACTCGTGAAAAAACATTGCTAACCGTATGTGCTTTCGTGGTTGTGGTTATGGCGCTTTACCTATTATTGCTAGAGCCTATGGGGATGCAAAAAAGCCGTTTGCAGCGACAACTTCAACAAATTACCCATGAAAATATCGAGTTAGAAGGACAAATTTCAGTATTAAGCAGTCAGCTTAAACAAGACCCAGATAAAGACATCAATCTGGAATTTAATCAACTTATTACCGAAAGCCAAGCGCTATCGAAACAGTTATCTGGCTCGTGGATAATCTTATTTCGCCTGCTCAAATGACTAACTTGCTTGAATTGGTGCTACGTAAAAGCCAAGGTTTGAAGCTTGTTGCTCTGGAGTCATTACCGCCTGAGTCGATAACTGCTACTGACGGGACAGCTCAGAATTCTGGGTACTATGTTCATCCCGTTAGAATAGAGCTTACAGGTGATTATTTTGCTATCGCAAAATACCTCTCTGAATTAGAGCAAATGCCGGTGAAATATTATTGGCGCAGCTTTAAATATGATGTAGAAAAACACCCTAGAGCACGCTTGGTATTAGAAGTTTACACCTTGGGTAGTCGCAAGGAGTTTATTGGTGGCTAGAGTTATTTTTGTCGCATTACTGAGTATTTCTCTGTCTTCTTGGGCAACTCAAGATCCTACAGCACCATTAGGTTGGGCTGAGCCTGCACAAGTGAAAACCAGTGTTCA
>ASHK01001208.1 GCA_000695745.1 Vibrio madracius
TTTGTCCAGCAAATTAAACCACATATTAAAGGTGACCAATGAGCGCTTTAGTTAGTGTGCAAAATGCATCCAAGCAATATAGCAAGCAAGGTGAAGGCTTGCACGACATCAGTTTTGAGTTACAGGCTGGTCAGGTACTCGGCTTGTTAGGACACAACGGTGCCGGTAAATCAACACTCATTAACGCCTTACTTGGCGCACACGAATATAGTGGAACCATACGCATCAATGGTTTCGAGCCATTAACACAGCGTGACAAAATCATGCAAAGCCTGTCCTACATTTCAGATGTCAATGTACTTCCTGGTTGGATGACGGTGGCACAGCTACTGAACTATACCGAAGGAGTGCACACAGGGTTTGATCGTCACAAAGCCGATGAGCTACTTCGCCACACTAATATCAAGCCGCGCACTCGAATCAAGGCGCTGTCTAAAGGTATGAAAGTTCAGCTTCATTTAGCGGTGGTGATTGCAACTAATACGCAAATACTCATTTTAGATGAACCGACATTAGGGCTAGATTTAGTCTATCGAGAGACGTTCTATCGTCACTTGCTAGAGTGGTTTCACGATGGAGAGAGAGTGTTAATCATTGCCAGTCATGAAGTGAGTGAGATAGAGCATCTACTTACCGATGTGCTGATTCTGAAACAAGGTCGCTCAGTATTACAAAGCTCGATGGAAGCCATCAGTGAAGATTACTTTATCCTTGATGCTAATGATGAACATCGAATGCAAATTGAAACCATGAACCCGCTCTCATTTCAAAAAGGATTAGCAAGTACGAAATGGCTTCTGTCCTCGCACCACGCAAAGCAAGCAGAAGCATTAGGTGCGATATATGAGGTGAAGTTAGCCGATCTGTTTTTGGCTTTACAAAAGGAGGCCGTGTAATGCGTTCAATTATTGCAATGCTGCGTAAAGAGTGGATAGAAAACCCACTGGTAACACGAGTGCCTCTATTCATGCTTGCGTGTAGTTTGCTTTTATTTATCAGTGTAATGAGCAGTTCGACGTTACAAACTAATATGTTTTTTCATATGAGCTATAGCGGCGATGTGAGTGATCTTCACAAAGATATGGCAAATGACGTGAGTATGTTAGTTATGGGTGGAGCAGGGTTGTTGTCAATTTTGCTCGGTACTCAGTATTTCCCAAGAACGTTGCGTAAAGAGCGTTCTGAAGGCAGCATCATGTTTTGGCGCAGTATGCCAGTTAGTGATGTAAAAACGCATCTAGTCAAATTGGCCTTTGGTCTTCTAGTCATTCCTCTCGTGTGCTCTGCTTTGGTATTTTGTGCTGATTTACTATTGTGGTTACTCAATACTTCAACGGACCATCAGTTAGCCTTACTACATCGACAGTCCTCACTGTTTGACGTGGTGTTTAACTGGTTGGTTTTTGTCTGAGAATGATGGTTGCGGGAGTGTTACTGCTGCCGTTAGCACTGAGTGCGATGGCATTATCGCAAAAAGTGAATTCTCCGTTACTTGTTATGTTAATCGCTATCTACGCTTTGCGTTGGATGCCGATTGCTATGTTTGGTTTTTACGGAATTGATCAGTTTTTCTCAGATATTTTCTATCTGCCTTTGCATGCGATTCTTGCCGCTAACCCCTTTAGCGCAATACCGCAAGCAGGTTGGTTTAATGTGGGTATTTACACCTTAATAGGCATAATGGCTTGGTTCACTAGCATTAAATTTAGTCGTACAGTGAGTTAATCCACTTTCAGTGGCGTTAATGTATGGAGCCCCTGCGACCCAGGGCATACAGGTTGGGTTATTGATACTCAATCACTTTAGCGACGAACTGTTTGATCTCTTCATCTCCGACGTAGTTATGATATAAGTCAACGGAGAAGTAAGTCGGGTTATCTGCCTCTATATGCTTGGTTATTTTATCGTCGAGTTGTTTGATATTTAGGTACGAATAGACATAAAAGGTTTTTGTCGCTGATAATCCTTTTTGCTTGGCATCGGCACTGGATATATAAATATCTTTGGCTGCGACAGACAATTCATCAACCAGCTCAGGGTTATGAACAAAATCTCCATCACCAGTCGCAATGTAGAGCTTTTCATCTCCAGAAACTTGCTCTAGTCCACCCATCTCTTTGTTAACAATGTTTAAATCTGTGTCCGCAACAGCGGCACTACTTCCTATGATTACACTAAGTATTGCGATTTTAGCTATTTTCATTCAGAGGTCTCCATCATCCATGTAGAAAGAGTCATGAATCTTATCGGTGTCAGATCTTGTAAGCGCATCACCTAAATTAACAACGTTGGA
>ASHK01001209.1 GCA_000695745.1 Vibrio madracius
GGTGTCTGTATCGATTCAAGGTCAATTCCCAGCAAGACGTATGCGTCGCATGCGCAAGCATGACTTCAGCCGACGTTTGATGGCAGAGAATAAAGTATCGGTGGATGATTTGATCTATCCAATGTTTATTCTTATGGGGAAAAACCGCAGAGAGACGGTAGATTCTATGCCGGGTATTGAGCGTCTATCTATAGACTTGATGCTGGAAGAAGCGGAATATTTAGCTCAACTTGGCGTTCCAGCCATTGCGCTGTTCCCTGTCGTAACACAAGATGCTAAAAGCATTTGTGCCGCAGAAGCATATAACCCTGAGGGCTTGGTACAACGTGCAGTGCGTTTACTTAAGCAAAATGTACCTCAGATGGGTGTGATTACCGATGTGGCGCTCGACCCGTTTACCACACATGGTCAAGATGGCATCATCGATGAAGATGGCTATGTGCAGAATGATGAGACGACAGAAGTACTCGTCAAACAGGCGTTATCTCATGCCGAAGCTGGTGCAGACGTGGTTGCTCCGTCTGACATGATGGACGGACGGATAGGCCGAATTCGTGAAGCGCTTGAAGAAGCTGGCTATATCCATACGCAAATCATGGCTTATTCTGCAAAATACGCCTCAAATTACTATGGTCCATTCCGTGATGCAGTCGGCTCGGCATCGAATCTGAAGGGCGGTAATAAGAAAAACTACCAAATGGATCCGGCCAATAGTGATGAAGCGTTGCATGAAGTAGCAATGGACATCAATGAAGGTGCAGATATGGTAATGGTGAAACCAGGAATGCCATATTTGGATGTGGTTCGTCGCGTTAAAAGCGAGCTTCAGGTTCCGACGTTTGCTATCAAGTATCGGGCGAATACGCTATGCACAAAGCTGCTATTCAGAATGGCTGGTTAAAAGAGCGCGAGACGGTGTTTGAGTCGTTACTGTGCTTCAAGCGTGCTGGTGCTGATGGTATCCTGACGTACTTCGCTAAAGATGTAGCGGAGTGGTTAGCAGAAGAAAATGGTCAGGCACAGACCTTTTTGAAATAGCGAATTTGAGTGAGCTCAACAGAGTAGTGTAAAAGCCGGTTGTTTCAGCCGGCTTTTTTAGTTTCATTGATAATAGTTAGGAGTGAATCAATGTTGATAAGAGAAGGAACGCTTGAAGAAGTCGTGAGTATTGTGGAACTTATCGATGAATTTGCTCAAAAAGAGAGCGTAGCGAGTCTTCAAGCACGTTTGGAAGGTAAAAAGCACCTAACGTTAGTGGCAGAAAACGATGGTAAACTGCTTGGCTTTAAAATCGGCTATCAAGTCGATGATGCCAATTTCTATAGTTGGTTTGGTGGCGTCTCTCCATTGGCAAGAAAGCAAGGGGTCGCTCAAATCTTGATGGAATATCAAGAACACTGGCAAAGCAGCAGGCTACCAACACATAACCGTTAAGTCACGTAATCAATTTCCTTCAATGCTAAGACTACTCATAAAAAATGGCTACTTTATCTACGATTGCGAGCAGAAACAGCCAATAATAGAATCAAGAATTAAGTTTATTAAGTACTTGTAAAATCGAGCTAATTCTTTAGATAAGTACAGTTGGAGCAATTTAATGAGAAAAATTCTCAATTAGTTGTTGACGACTTAAATGAGAATGATTACTATTAACTCGTCCTAAGGAAAAAGGTTCTGATTACTTCGGTTGCTCTAGTGGCTGGTTTGTAATCAAACTTGGTTCTTTTTGACACGACATTGCTCACATTGCTTCCAGTGTATTTATAGCTTTTTGGTTGGTTAGTCGTACTCAGGTAATGAGATAACCGCCTCCTATTTTTGCTAGGCGACATCGATGATGTCGCTTTTTTTCTGCCTAGTTATTGTGCATTATTTGAGCAGACAAAAATAGAACATAATTCTGCAGCGATTACTTTCTGTAAAAGAAGGTTTTCCACATTGCTTGATCCTGCAAGGATCATAGTTATACACTCAGATCTGATATAAAGTCTTTTAAAAACAATGCATTAAAATAAACTTCTCTCCATTTTTTAGTTATCCACTTTTTGTTTAAAATAACTATATAAACAGACTTATCCACAGGTGGCGGTGCGGTAATTGCCAATATTATTCTCGAGCTGTGTATATAGACAGTGAAAGGTCGTGGCATAGTGTCATCAGACGTGGCATTCTTATAGCCAATAACCTGCAATCTTGGATAATTAGACATGGCTCATATACCAGACAACCCACTGATTCTCATTGACGGATCTTCCTATCTCTATCGAGCTTTCCACGCCTACCCAGAAACAATGAGCAATGGTGAAATACCAACCAACGCGGTTTATGGCGTCGTTAACATGCTTAGAAGTATGATGCGTCAATTTGCTTCTGAGCGAATTGCGGTGGTGTTTGATGCGAAAGGTAAGACGTTCCGCGATGATATGTATCCGGAATACAAGGCAAACCGTCCTCCAATGCCGGATGATTTGAGATGTCAGATTGAGCCTTTGCATAATGTGATTAGAGCCATGGGTCTTCCATTGATCTGTGTACCGGGTGTGGAAGCGGATGACGTTATCGGTACCTTGGCCCATCAAGCATCGCTAGCAGGTATGCCTGTGCTGATTAGTACCGGTGATAAAGATATGGCTCAGCTTGTGGATGACAATGTTACGTTGATCAATACCATGACCAACGTAGTGATGGATCGAGAAGGAGTGGTGGAGAAGTTTGGTATTCCACCAGAGCTTATCATCGATTATCTCGCACTAATGGGCGATAAAGTGGATAACATCCCAGGCGTCCCTGGTGTCGGTGATAAAACCGCGACGGCATTGCTTCAAGGTATTGGTGG
>ASHK01001210.1 GCA_000695745.1 Vibrio madracius
TCTTTTTTAGCCTTGAGGCGTCTAGGTTAGGCATTCAATTGATACCCTAAACCACGGACATGTTTTGATGATTTTAGGGCGATTTTTTTACGGATTCTGCCGATAAACACTTCAATGGTATTAGAGTCTCGATCAAAATCTTGTTTATAAATGTGCTCTACTAATTCAGTACGCGAAATGACTTTGTCAGCGTTATGCATAAAGTAAGCAACAACTTTGTATTCCAGTGCAGTCAAGCTCACCGCATTGCCTGCCACATCACTTTAGAGGTGCGAGTATCTAGGCTTAAATCACCCACTTGCATCAAAGGAGAAGCATTACCTGATGCACGTCGTAGCTGCGCGCGAATACGGGCAATAAGCTCAATCATTTCAAACGGTTTGGTTAGGTAGTCATCAGCACCTGCATTAAGTCCTTCAACGCGCTGACTTAACGTATCACGGGCACTGAGAATCACCACTGGCGTGTTGATGTTTTCGTCGCGGATCCCTTTGAGCACTGTCAATCCGTCTATTTTAGGCAGACCTAAATCTAAAACAATGGCGTCCCAATCTTCGGACGTGGCACGGTACAAAGCGTCAATACCATCCTGAGCGAGTTCTGTCACCCAGCCTGCACTGTCTAAGGTTTCTAAAATCTGTTCACCCAATCTTGGGTCATCTTCGACGACAAGAATTTTCATTATTGTTCTCTATTTTCTTATGACTCTTTGAAGATTATGGCCTTTGAGCTCCATCATCTCCAGCGTGGTAGCGTTATATTCGACTTTAATAACATCTTGTTCATGAAGCAATTTTAGTTCGTAGATCCACTCACCGTCATCTTCTTCAAGTTCGACTTTAATCACTCGACCGTTAAGATCTCGTTTTACGGTAGCAAACAGTTCTGAAAAGGGTTTGATCAGTCCTTGCTGTACCGCTTCGTAGACCTCGTCTTGGTCTTCTTCAAACTCAACTCGAGCACCATCAGTTTGTACATCTTGAAGAAGATCGTGACCACTCGGCTTTGAATCTGAGAAAAATTCGGCATGGCGCTAAGCGGTACTGCCAATAACAGAGATAGCGAGACGATTGAAAGTGTCTGTTTGGTTTTGTTTAGCATGGCGGAGCCCAATATTTTCAACATAGCTAAAATATACATTTGTAAACATGAATGAAAGCTGAACAGTGATTAGTTCAGTTCATCGTCAAAAATTTTGTCTCTCATCTTCCAAAATCGTCCGCTTTTGCGGGCGATGACAAAAGCTGGTAAACGGAATCGATGTTGATTATTCACGACTTTGGTTGGTGACGTGGCATCAAACTCGCGATGTTTGTCGGCCAGATGGGGACGAACAAACTTGGCAAGAAATGATTCTTTCTGTTTTTTCGTGGTTAACGACCAAAATTCGCTGACTTGAGCGTCGTTCTCACCAATATAGTTGACCCTCAAGCTGTTTTTGCCTTTTTCGTCTTTATGAACCACAAGATTCATGTCTGTGCACTCGAAGACAAGAGCATCTTTTAGGTTAAGGGCTTCTTTGAGTTTTTTATCAGGGTCTACTAACGTCGCGTCACATTCGTGACAGATCCGCGCTGCGATGTCGTTATCTGCGCCGCACTCGGAACAATACTTAGCTCTGAAACGGTAATCACAGTGCTCACGTTCTCTGGTTTCTTCGTCTGTAAAATACCCTTGGCACTTGCGACCAAAATGTTCAATGAGAAAACCGTTGGCGTCCAGTTTGCCCCAAAAGTCGTTGTTGAATCCACACGCGGGGCAGGGGATGGTAATGATTTCGGAATCTGAATCGGGTTTGGGATTGCCCACCTCAGGCTGATACAAATCGTAGGTGTTACCTGCATAATCAAGGACCAGACATTCGTGCTTACCTTCAGATAGGCGCAGACCTCGGCCGACGATTTGCTGATACAAGCTGACGGACTCGGTGGGACGAAGAATCGCAATAAGATCAACATGAGGCGCATCAAAGCCAGTCGTTAAAACCGAGACGTTAACCAAGAACTTAACATTGCGATTTTTGAAATCGTTGATGATGGCGTCCCGCTCCGGTGTTGGTGTGTCACCAATCACGATTTGACTGCTGTCGCTGGGTAACAAGGACAGTATTTCTTGGGCGTGGCGAACGGTCGCTGCAAAATCATCACGCCTTGCTTGTCTTCCC
>ASHK01001211.1 GCA_000695745.1 Vibrio madracius
GGAAATAGCGCGCACAATACAACCAAAGCCATTCTTGAAAAAAGTACTTGAGGTCACTTTCATCAATATTGGGTATTTCAAGCAAAATGCGATGATTGGAATGTGCACCAATGAATTTTGTCGCGCTACGAAATGAGGTGCCAACAGGTGTGGTAACGGTAAGTGTTACATCACCACCATGCTCTATCATGGCTAACGCATCCGTACTATTGAGTGTCTGCGTGTTTCTTTCTACGGTATGTGAGAGGGGTTTTTTATTGTTTGTTTGCGTCACTGCTTGTGATTCCTGACGATTGATACATCAACACCTATTATTCTTTTTGATTGGTGTTCGCAAAATACTAGGGTCTCATGCAATGATATGCAATCAAAAACACTATCAATGAGTCAAAATATTGACTTAGTTGTCAATTTTAAATCTTGGTTGATAGTGTTCCTAAGAAGAGGCGCTGTAAAACGACCAAATTTATAGAAGTGACACGGATAACTTATATATTCATCAACCATTTAACCATACATTTTGTAATGTGTAATTCATTGCAAGTGGGCGTATGCTTAGTGATAGATGATAACCAATGGGAGAGAAAGTATGACTTCGATTGCTTTTTTCAGCTCTAAATCGTACGACCAAGATTCGTTTTCAAAGGTGAATCAGCATTTTGGCTATGAAATGCATTTTCATGATTTTAGGTTGACCGAAAAAACGGCCAAGATGGCAGCTGGTTGTGAGGTAGTGTGCGCTTTTGTTAACGACGATTTATCCAGGGAAGTCTTGGTTGAACTTCACAAAGAAGGCGTAAAACTTATTGCTATGCGCTGTGCAGGGTTTGATAAGGTAGATCTAGACGCAGCGAAAGAATTGGGCTTGCAAGTAGTTCGTGTCCCAGCATACTCTCCAGAAGCTGTAGCGGAACATGCCGTCGGTTTGATGATGTGTTTAAATCGCCGTTTCCATAAAGCGTATCAACGGACGCGTGATGCAAACTTCTCACTCGACGGTTTGGTGGGGTTTAATCTTCACGGGAAAACTGCCGGGATTGTTGGTACCGGAAAAATCGGTGTGGCGACTATGCGAATTCTTAAAGGGTTTGGCATGAAGCTAATATGTTTCGACCCATACGAAAACCCACAAGCGATTGAATTAGGGCAACGTATTGTAGTAAAGAGGCGCTATTTCGCACCAGTGACATCATTTCTTTGCACTGCCCGATGACGAAAGACAATTATCATCTGCTCAACGAGCAGGCTTTTAGCTTGATGAAAGATGGTGTCATGATCATCAACACCAGTCGAGGTGAATTGTTGGATTCTGCTGCCGCTATCGAAGCGCTTAAGTCTGGAAAGATAGTTCACTGGGGCTTGACGTCTATGACAACGAAAAAGATCTGTTTTTCCAAGACAAATCCAATGATGTCATTGTTGATGATGTATTCAGACGCTTATCGGCTTGCCACAACGTGCTGTTTACTGGGCATCAAGCCTTCCTCACTCATGAAGCACTGGATAATATCGCGGATACCACACTGAGCAATATTCAAGCATTTGTCGCTGGTTCACCCTCCAATAACGAACTTATCGAATTAGGTTAACTGTCACAGGCTTAAACCCAGTATCAGTGTATGCTGGGTTTTGCTTTGGATTACTACGCTTTACTAAAGCTTTAGAAATAGACTGAAAAGCGATTGAAAACGTATGATTGCGTCCATCAAGTAACCAATGAATCATAAGTGAGATTAAAATGAATGAAAATGCCAAAAATGAGCTTGGTAAGTTGTTAGTGAATCAGGAAGCTTTATTAGAAGTCCTGTCCAAAAACCACGCTTCATTGTCAGACTATCCTGAACTTCAGGAATATTTGGCTCGCAAAACCCGATGTTGCACTTTATTCAAAAGCTATTAGAGACGGGCAGTTTACGCGTGAAGAGTATCTTGATGAGATTGGTGAGCGTTTAAACTGGATCGCTTATGATTTACGGCCGCTCATTGATATGGAGTTTTTGATCAATCGTGTGGCCTCAATCGTTGGTGATGATCTTGATAAGATTAAGACTCTGACTATCGAAGACATTGGCGCCGATTGCATTTCTAAGTTACTCAACCTTATCGGTCATGCAGTATACGCGACACAACAAGTGAAACCCAGCTACCCATTCCTCGCGACAAAAGGCCAAGTTGATCATGTTTTTTGGAAGCAGTCACACTTAGCCTACGATGCGTGGGTAGAGGGTTATCAAAGTCATTATAAGTTGACTAACTTCTGTCAAGATCAA
>ASHK01001212.1 GCA_000695745.1 Vibrio madracius
CGAAATCAGGCCTTACAAGCCGCTTWACAGAAATGTCCAACTTTATGGGGTCACTTCACTTCAGCTTCGGTTTTTTTGTGCTCTCAGTAGTGTCAATGGCAAGCAATTATTCACCTTTATAGATGCAGCCCGCTGTACACGTTTCTTTGATTTCTACTTTGCTTAGTAGCGGTAAATTGGGTTTAAGTTGACCCCAAATCCATTTAGCCAGCACTTCACTCGTCGGGTTTTCTAGCCCTTCAATATCATTCAAATAGTAGTGGTCTAAACGATCGTAAATAGGTTTGAATGCTGCCTTGATTTCAGCAAAATCAACCACCCAACCGGTATGCGGATCTACTTCACCTTCAACATAGAGACGCACTAAAAAAGAGTGTCCATGCAAACGACCGCATTTGTGGCCCTCTGGCACATGTGGAAGATGGTGTGCAGCTTCAAACATGAACTCTTTATACAACTCAGTTTTCATAGGATATCTCTGGTAAAAAATGACACGCAATCCTACTGAAACCGAGCGCTATCTCAAGCTATACCGTAAAGAACGACGATGAGAAAAAACCTATCGATACAAATGTCGACATCGCCGCTCCACACAATAGAACTGGCATTTTTGCTCTCGGGTAAGCCTCAAGAAGCAATATGATCGCTAAATAAGTTGGATACAAACCAAAGATATAACGTGGCATAGCATTAACCCCTGACGACAATGGGATCACCAGATTAATCAACATAAATACCGCTTCAGCGTAGCGTTTTTTGTAAACTAAATAACCGTTGAGAGCGAATCCTAATAGAGACACAAGACTGAGGTAAAGCTTCGGCCCTCCTCTCTCAAAGCCATATTCCAACCAGACGAATGGATTGCTGAACGTTCTTCCCCAGGCAATTTGAATATGCCCAAATGCAAGCGCATCGCCCATATGGAAATACAGATAGGCCATGTAGGTAAAAAAGCCCAAAGGTATAAACCATATTGCGGCAATAACCGCTAAACCTCGATTTTTAAATCGATAGAAGCTACTGAGACCGTAGTGCTGTATGCCGATAATAAGTACAGAGAAAACCAACATTACCCCGAGGTTTCTGGTGATCGCGGCAAGCATGCCAAACAGGGCCACCAACAGCCAATTTTGACGATAACAGGCGATAAAAAGCCCAGCAACCAATGCGATGTATAGTGGTTCAGAGTAGCCCGCCAATGAATAGACGGTATACGGAGAGAAACACATTAACCAAATTGCGGTATCTTGGGCATTGTCGCTAAGTTTCATCTGTTTTAGCGCCATCACAAGTGCCGCAGTCCCAGCAATTAGGGTTAGATTGGACACTAAAACCAAGGAAAAATTGATGTTGTTAAAAAACATAATTCACCGTTTTAGCAAGAAAAGGCGACATCGGCATAAACGCCCAGTTAGCACCATTACTTTGTCGCATATAACTCGGAACAAGCGCATATCCCTCTTCCGCTATTCGTCTAAACCATACGCAGTCAAACCGGCACATT
>ASHK01001213.1 GCA_000695745.1 Vibrio madracius
GTGAGGAAAACCCAATGAGCTTCCATGAAGCGGCTCATTTGGAAGGTGATGTGGATATGTATAATGTCATCAACGCGTTGCTTAAAGAAGAGAACCGTCGAGTGAGCGCTGGTGAAACCCGTATGATTCCGATGAGACCCGACCATGGTCATCAAATGATCGATGATCTGAAGAAACAGACGAACCCAGGTTATTCTTGTATTGGTCGTCTTAAAGGGCTCGCGGAAATTCGCGGTGTAGAGCTGGCACTAAAGAGAGCGTTTTATCAGTAGTTGTTCAGTGATTAGAATAAAAGAAGGAGGCATTTGCCTCCTTCTTTGTATTTGTAGTTAATGAAAAATGCCTTGAAAGATCGCAGTCATACCGCTGATAGAGCACATAATAAGGGCTCCAAGACGGATTTTCTCTTTTGGTAAGGAGTGAGTGGTGACTAACGCCAATTTATATCCTAACCACGCAGCGGGAATCAAAGGCACGGTAATATAGAGATGGTGCAGCGTAAGAAAACCTATCGGTGCCTGAACTACGAGCGACATAATAGAACTAAAGACAAAGAAAGCGGATAAGTTACCTCTTAATTGGTTCGCTTCCTGATGTTGCAGTAGCAAAGCCATTGGCGGGCCTCCAATGGCACTGCTGGTACCAAAAAATCCAGAGAAGAAACCGGCAACACCCATTCGAGTTGGGGTAGGTTCGATTCTAAAAGGCAATAGGCTCACGATGACGGCAAACACCACTAGAATCCCTAACCAAAGGGATAAAACTTGTGTGGAGACATAGAGCAGTAATAGGGCTCCTGCAATGGAACCGGGCACTCGCCCAATCAAGGCCATTTTTAAACCGCCAATGGCGATATTAGAACGATGTTTGGTGGCGTTAAGCAATGAGATGAATAATGCTGACAGACAAATTGGGGCTGGCACATAGTCGGGAGACACTTGAAACAACAATGGGCAGCCACAATAGCCAAGCCAAATCCAATAGCGGTTTGAACAAATGAACCCAAAAAGATCAACAACATCGCAATAAGAGCTGTATGACTAAACCAGTCAGCGGGCATGAGACTTCCTTTACAAAGAACAGCAATACAATATCTAAGTGGCTATTGTATACAATTGTCTTCACGTAGACACGCTAAAAGTAACAAAATGTGAAAAATAGATGATGGGAGGAAATATTATCTTATTTGATA
>ASHK01001214.1 GCA_000695745.1 Vibrio madracius
TAAATAACCTCTGTAATGTGTTACTGACAAACTATTACACATTTATTACTAAAGGACAGCGTACGCTTACCGATATAATAGTTAATAATGAAAAAAGCGGCGTAGTTTTAGGTGCATTATTTAATGCTTTGCGTTTAGAAAATGCCTTATAAGTGACTAGAAATCAAAACGTTGATACCGTCCCCCGCTTAAAAAATACGCATACAAATTCATAATACCAAATAATTACTAAAATATATCACTATCGAATATAAAAGGTTGATAATGAAAATAAAGCACCAGCTTCTACTTTTAGGGTCTATTTCTGTCCTAGCAATTGCCTCAATGCTAATGTCCAGTAGCTATTTCGCCAGAACCACTGACAACCTTACCAACGCTCTGACTAAACTTAGTCAGCTAGAAGTCACTTTATTGAATCTTCGTAGAAACGAGAAAGACTTCCTGTTACGTAAGGACGAAAAGTACCTAGCCAAGTTCAAAGATAATGCAGACAAATTTCGCAATCAGCAAAATGAGCTGGAGATAACGCTCAATAAAGCTAGCGTTTCTCTGCCGAATCAACTTACCGAAGAACTCAACGCCTACGAGCAAGCGTTTACTAAATTGGTTGATGGGTACGTCATTCTTGGCCTTAACCTGTCACAAGGGCTGACCAAACAGTTCCTTGATGCCTTTCACAACGAATTGAACCGTAACATTACTCGAGAATTGTTGCAGTACCACGATGACGTTATGTTCGGCGATCGTATCGGTGTCACACCAACAACCAACCCGTCGCTTAATGCATTGGGTAATAATGTCCTTAAGCAAAGAGAAACGATAGCTTCGCCTACGATCAAGGTTTACTCGGACTGACGCGCAGTAATTCTCATAAAATTGAATCAGATTTTGAAAACTTTAACGTCCGACTCAATCGAGTACTTGATGAAAAAATTCAAACCATTATGACCGCCAAATGGACGATTTCTCTATTACTGCTGGTGATTATCGCTGCGCTAATCACCTATATCGTCAGAGCGATTAACCTCAACGTGAATCGCTTACACTCAACGATCGCTGATATTGCGGAGCACAATGACTTAACCAAACGTGTATCAGTGAAAGGCAACGATGAAATCGCCTCTATTGGTAAGGCGGTTAACTCGCTACTGGATAATTTTGCATCGCTTGTTGGCAACACACAAAAGCAATCGTCAGAACTCAGAAGCAGCAGTACTAACATGGAAGATGAACTTGAAAACGTGATTCATCAATTCCACAGCCAAAGCGATCATACCAATTCTATGGCAACCGCAGTTCAACAAATGGTCACCACCATTGATGAAATCGCACAAACAACCCACAACGCTGCCGATGTCGTCAACAAAGCAGCCAGCAATTCACAAAACAGTCGCGCATTTGTTGAAAATACCGTCGGCAACATTGAATCTCTTTCTTCAGTGCTGGCAGAAAGCAACGATGAGATTCGCTCGTTAAACGAGCATGTCGGCAAGATCGGTGGTGCCGTTCATATTATTCAAGATATCGCTGAACAGACTAACCTTCTGGCGTTAAACGCAGCTATTGAAGCGGCTCGTGCTGGTGAACAAGGTCGAGGGTTTGCCGTAGTTGCAGACGAAGTGCGTGCTTTGGCAAGTCGAACACATCAATCAACGGAAGAAATCACTAGCCTAGTGAGTGCGATTCAAGCGCAAATGACGACGGTCGTTACCGATATCGAGCAATGTAACTCGCAAGGAGCAGAGACCTTGTCTGCTTCAGCGAAGCTTGATAGTGCCTTGCAGCAGATCTCTGAAGACATGGCAGAAATTC
>ASHK01001215.1 GCA_000695745.1 Vibrio madracius
CTACCTTTGGTTCAGTGATAAGCCTCAAAACGACTTCAATGTCATCACTCAAATGGGATACGAAGCTTACCAAGTGGATGAATTCGGGAACAATATAGAATTTCCCATTCTGTTCTGGCTCAGTGAACACTCGCTGGTTATCTCGGTTAGTCAAGGGGATGACCAACACCCAGAATATCTTAAGACGCTCTACCAATGTTTGAAAAAATGGCGCCCAAGACAAGCACTCAATGGATTGTTACTCGCGACCAGTGCCGATTCATTATTAGGCAGAAAGAAGCCATTAAGATGAGAGCCGATCAAATTAAGGCCGATTTAACACGATTAAACCGAACCTTTGGTTTATCTATCCCTGTGTACAGTATTATTACTCACAGCAGCAGCATCAGCGACTTCTGCCAATATTTCTCTGGTTTTGAAGATGCAAGACGTGAAGATGCCTTTGGCTCTATGATGCCGTTTCGAGTACATGGCGGTATTGACGCAGACTGGTTTAACCATGCCTATGACTCTCTAATTGGTCAGTTGATTGCTAATATGACTAGCGCTCTCTCAGGCCAACTTAATCTAGACTACCGCAAGTCTATTGCCGCAGCGCCACTTCAATTTGGATTGCTCAAACAGAGCTTATGGCTACAACTAAACCGAATATTTGGCGTCAACCAACTGGGTGATGGCTTAATGTTTCGTGGTTTCTTCTTCACTCATGAAGGGAGTGACAATAAAAACGTCGATGCACTCGCAGCTACCATCAGCAACGATTTAGGTCATGAGTTCTATCACCCCAAATCGAGCCAGCCTGTACAACAAGTGCTTTTTGCTCAGCACCTGATGACGCATGTCTTGATTCCTGAACATACACTTGTCGGAGTCAACAAGAAGAAAGAAAACTGGCTGTTAACCTTGCAAACCAGCTATACGCTTCTTTGCGCCTTGCTATTAATCGCCATTGTCACCATTATCAAATTGGATTTGACTTTCAAAGTCAACGAGAAGCCCGTGCTGACGCGCTGTTAGAGCGCTACAAAGAAGCCATTACTGCGTCACCCTATGACGTGGAAAATCTTGCAGATAATATTCCCAACCTCTATTCACTGCGCAAGATCAATGAGCTATTCAACAAACCAGAGCCATGGTATGTGCTACCTTTTATGCCTTCTTACAGCATCAAACCAGAAGTAGAGACCGCTTATATTACTGAGCTTCAAGACGTGCTAATGCCGTCTTTAGAAAAGTCGTTGGCCAATGACTTGTTTGTGTACGTTAACCTAGAAGAGCAAGCCACAACGCTGTCATTACTCAATAGCTATCGTCTGCTATTTACTCCGACCAAGAACAACACCGAGGAGTTGAGAGCCTATTTTGTTAAATCTCTCGAGGATCAGGGTATTAGTACAACGAGCACTCTGAATCAATTAACTGGTTTACTTGATGATGCCTTCGCTAATCATTTGATACCTAAAGAATCAAACAATGACTTGAAACAACTTGCTCGTAAAGTGATTAATCAAACCGGTGTAGAGACGCTGCTCTATCAATATATAAAGAGCCAATCCAAATACGCCAACCGGATAGATATTCGCTCAGAGCTTGGGACTAACTACTCTCAAGTTTATTCGTTTTCCTCAGGCTACGTAGGTTATCTTGTTCCTCATATCTACACGCCAAGTGGATTTACCGAATTAGATCTTTCTGTAGACTCTCCTATTATCAAGCAAGCATTGTCTG
>ASHK01001216.1 GCA_000695745.1 Vibrio madracius
GACAGTTTCTCACCCATTGCAGATTCAACGGCGGACTTCACCTCTGATGAAACCAACTTGTCTTTAGTTTGGCTCGAGAATTTAGGATCTGGCACCTTCACTGAAACGATAGCCGTCAGACCTTCACGAGCATCATCACCAGATGTTGCTGTTTTCGCTTTCTTTGAGAAACCTTCTTTATCCATGAAAGTATTAAGCGTACGTGTTAGCGCAGCACGGAAACCCGCTAAGTGCGTACCACCATCACGCTGAGGGATGTTGTTGGTGAAGCAGTAAATATTTTCTTGGTAACCATCGTTCCATTGCATCGCAACTTCAACGGTAATGCCATCTTCACGCTCGTTGTCGAAGTGGAAGATTTTTTGAATGATAGGTGTTTTGTTGGTGTTTAAGTGTTCAACAAACGCTTGGATACCGCCTTCAAACATGAAGTGATCCATTTTGTCTTCTTCGCGCTTATCAATCAGTTTGATAGACACACCAGAGTTAAGGAACGATAGCTCACGTAGACGCTTGGCTAGGATATCGTAGTGGAATTCAATGTTAGTGAAGGTTTCTTCGCTTGGCCAAAAACGGATTTCTGTACCCGTTCTATCTGTATCACCAATAACGGCTAGTGGTGCTTCAGGCTCGCCATGATGATATGTTTGAGTATGAATTTTGCCGCCACGATGAATCGTTAGTGTGACTTTCTTTGATAGTGCGTTTACTACCGATACACCTACACCGTGTAGACCACCTGATACTTTGTATGAGTTATCATCGAACTTACCACCCGCGTGAAGTACCGTCATGATAACTTCCGCAGCAGAAACCTGCTCTTCTGGGTGCATTTCCGTCGGGATACCACGACCATCATCGCTAACAGAAACTGAGTTGTCCTCATGGATCGTCACGATAATGTCGTTACAGTGACCAGCCAACGCTTCATCAATTGAGTTATCAACCACCTCAAAAACCATGTGGTGCAGACCGGTTCCATCGTCCGTGTCACCAATGTACATTCCTGGACGCTTACGTACTGCATCCAGACCCTTTAGTACCTTAATACTCGATGAATCGTAATTTTCTGACATGAGTTTCTCTCACTATTTACCTGGTTCTATTGTGCCATGTTCCACATGAAACATCTTGCCATTTTCGTCAATCATATCGGCGACTTGGCTTTGGGTAATAGAACTTACAAAAACTTGAGCTTTCGTCTGCTTTAGGTAGTCCGCTAAGCGTTTACGACGAAGGCTATCTAATTCTGAAGCAAAAGTCATCTATCAAAT
>ASHK01001217.1 GCA_000695745.1 Vibrio madracius
CTATGGCTGATCGATGACGTTTATCAACATCAGAAAAGAGTTAATAACACCATCCAGCTCAAACATACTTTTAAATAGAATGGAGTAGGCTACTAAAGAAGTAACACACGGCAAAAAAATGGCCATTCGGAACCATTGTTTGCAACGCAATTTAGGTGAGTTCAAACATGAAGATATTGATAACGACAATAAAATCATAATAGGAACTTGCACTACCAAGAAAACCAATGTGTTATATAAAGCGGTTTTGAAAATGGGATCGTTATAAAGACGAACCACATTTCCGAAGCCAACGAACTCTGTAATGACACCTCGACCTGAGTGCAGAGATAACCAAAGAGAGTTCGCAATTGGATACACAGTCATTAGTGCAATAAGGCCAACAGCAACGCTTACAAAAGCCCAGCCGTTCACATTATAAAGACTGTGAAAGCTCTTTTTTGTCATGATGACACCTTACGAAATGGCAATGGAGGGAGGGCATCCCTCCATTTATCCTCAACTTACATAATTTGATATTTGATATTGGTTTCGACTCTTTGCAGGATCTTTTCCACTGATTCACCTTCTAGAAGTGCGGGAATTTCTGCGGCGATAGCATTATCAATTTCTTGTGTATACATGCCGTATTGAACTTGAGGTATTTCATTCACCCATTTCGCAAAGTCTTGGAACACGGGTTGGCCTCCAAAAAATGGGTCTTCCATGTTGTATGACGTTCCTTGTGCGGCCGGTAAGTAGGTGGCGACGACTCCACGGTCTTGTAACAACTCTTGATATAAGTTGATGTCTTTGGCAAAGGTCTCCGCTAAAAATTCGATAGCTTTATCTTTATTTTTACTGGTGCTTAGGACATACCAGCTTGAACCACCTTGGTTAGAAGCATGGGTTGCGTTTTCAAGATTGAGCTTAGGAATTGGTGCTACTCGCCACTGACCCGCTTGCGTGTCAACGCTCTTTATCGAGCCCATGATCCATACACCCGAAGGTACGGTTGCTACTCGGCCTGCATTGAAGCTCCCTACGAAACTCGACCAGCCAGATGTTGGTCTGACGATCTTAGCGTCATTAAGCTTTCTAATGGTTTCTAGCGTTTCTTTAAGAGCTCGATTATTGGCAATGTTGATATCACCTTGCTCTGTCACAAACCATTCGCCCCCGGACTGCATCATAATATGAGGTAACACCACGTCATTGATGTCGAAAGTCAGCATATGAATGCCAGTTTCTTCCTTCACTTTTTGGCCAATTTCAATGAATTCATCCCAGGTAATGTCCACCATATCTTCGTGGGAAAATCCTGCTTTAGATAAGTAATCTGCCCGATAGAACATCCCAGCAACCCCTGAGTCAAATGGGATTCCATATACCTTATCTTCAACCGTCATAACTTGTACTTTGTAAGGGGCAAACTTTGAATAATCGATTGATGCCTGTAACGGTTCAAATGAGCCTGGATAGGCTTGTAAGTATTTTTGAGCGTTATAATCTTCAATTAAGACAATGTCAGGGAGGGCGCTGGTGATGCCAGAAGCCAACATGGTATGGAGTTTCTTCTCAATGTCTTCTTTCCCTGAATCAATGACATCAATGGCAAAGCCCGGATTTTTTGTACTGTATAAATCGGCCGCCTCTTTCATAGCGGCAACATTAAAATTGGGATCCCATGCCCACACTTTGAGTTCATCCGCGAAGGTCGTGGCGCTGACTAACAATAAAGAAAGTAACGAAGACGACGTTATTATTCGACTTTTTAACATAGTAGTGATTCCTTCCAGTGGTTATTGACGAAGTTCAAATTAAGGCGCGAACACATGGAAAGCAATCCACCTGCTGTTACTCTGAAAGTGGTTGAGTGACCTAATTCTCAACTTTACTTAAGTTGTGCTAATAACTTTGATCCAGATAGGAATAATTTAGAAAATATTTACTTACTTTATTTGAGCGTTTTGCTTTCTTGTTGTTTATTTCTTTTTCACGCAGCACATACAAGCATTGAGGCTATTCATGCTTGTTATCTTTTGTCTGTGATTGTTTAGTTGCTTTGATAAAAGCCCCTGACTGATGAATAACAAACGACGAAATGTACATGTAGATTTTTCATGTTGTTGTTATGTTAATGGTCTTTGGTTCTTTGTATTATCGAAGGCGGCTTATACTCTATAAAAGGAAGACCAATGCGTTTTACTCGAATTACAACAAGTATCCTTAGTTTGGCACTCGCTACGTCATCAATGTTCGCTTCGAACGCTTATGCCGAATCTCATATCTATGCTCAAGCATCAAAAGGTAGCTTTAATGATGCTGCTATTACTCAACTCTTCTCCAAACAACCGAATTTGGTAGCGCCTGTGGATTTTTCGGGCACCCCTAGTAACACGTTTAAAATGGCCGTTGAACATGGTGGGTTGGCTTTTAGTGCTGTAGAGAACTCAACCATTGATGGACGATTGGTTCAAGCGACGGTCGAAGCATTCCAGAACTATAAAGTCGTTGATGTAAAAGGCTTTATCACAACACCAATAGAAATGTGTGTTTTGATGAACAGTGACGACGTGAAAGCCAAACAGCCAATTGCGTTAATTGCTCTCACCCTGCGGCCTTAAAACAAATCAATACTTGGAAACGTCAAGTAGCTGCCAAAGAACTTGCTGTTCCTGAAGGGACGGCAGCGGCGGCAAAGCAAGTTGCTGAACGTCAACTTCCTGTGGGTACTGCCGCCATAGGGGCTTGTGTACTTGAATCAACGTATCCTAACTTAACGGTTGTGGAAAAAGGCGTACAAGACAACAAAGATAACAAGACATCATTCCTATTGATGGACGTAACAAAGCGCACCACACCAATATCCGAAGAAGAGGCTAGAATGGCATTAACTGCGGCTATTGAAAGAGGGCAAGAGCTAGTTAACTAGCTCTGGTGGATAACCAGTGAAAGGGGCGAGCAGGCTAACTTTCACTGGTCTGCATCGCCTAGCTTGGTTATGTTGATCTGGAAGTCAGGCTTAAATATGGCTGGATCCATCGTAGTGAGGGATGGACTAACGACAGGTTCGAAGTCCATATATCGAAGTATGTCTCGTTCTAACTCGATGCCTGGAGCGATTTCGATTAGTTCCAGTCCTCCCTCTATTAAGCGAAATACGGCTCTTTCAGTGATGTACATTACTGGCTTGTGGCTTAACAGAGCTTGTTTGGCGCTAAAGGTAATCTGTTCTACTTGGTTGATGAACTTTCTTTGTCGTCCTTCTTGAACAATAGTTAGCTTTTGGTCATCGACGGAAAGTTGCAGCCCTTGAGCGGTAAAGGTGCCGCAGAAATAGACGTTCTTTGCATTCTGAGTGATATTA
>ASHK01001218.1 GCA_000695745.1 Vibrio madracius
ATCCCAAACATCGTTATACCCTATCGCAGGCCTTTGCTAGAACACGGCAGCTCGCCAATGCGCTTAGCTCATTAGGCTAGAAAAAGGCCAACGCATCGCCACATTGGCGTGGAACGACTATCGACATTTAGAACTGTATTACGCTATTTCTTGTTCTGGTGCCGTACTGCACACCGTCAATCCACGGCTTTTTGAACAACAGATTGAATACATCATTAATCATGCAGAAGACACTATCGTATTTTTCGATCCTGTCTTTGCGCCACTGATTGAAAAGCTGCAAAGCAAGCTCCCCACGGTCAAACATTACATCGCGCTTACGGACAAAACACATTTGCCGCCATGTGATATTGCCGGGCTGATTGACTATGAGAGTTTAATTGCAGACCAAAGTACAGAGTTTGAATGGCCTCAACTAGACGAAGACGATGCCAGCTCCCTCTGTTACACCTCTGGGACCACGGGTAACCCTAAAGGCGTGCTGTACTCCCACCGCTCTACTGTACTGCATTCCTTGGGTAGTGCTTTGCCTGATGCGTTCGGACTCTCTATTGATGAATGTGTGATGCCCATTGTTCCGATGTTTCATGTCAATGGTTGGGGCCTTGCGTATAGTGCACCTATGACAGGAACTAAGCTGGTTATGCCAGGACCAAAAATGGCCGATGGCGCCATTCTTACTGAGCTAATTAACGATCAGGGAGTGACCATGACCGCCGGAGTCCCCGTTGTTTGGTTAATGTTACTTGAGCATTTAAAACAATCCGACCTTCACGTTCCATCTCTTAAGCGTATTGTTGTGGGAGGCTCGGCTTGCCCTGAGGTGTTGATTAGGGAGTTTGACAAGCGATTCAATGTGTCAATGCACCATGCATGGGGAATGACTGAAATGAGCCCTCTTGGTACTTTCAACAAATTAAAACCAACACTTAAGTCGCTTAGTGACGACGAAAAGATGCATCGCCAGCTGAAACAAGGCCGAATTGTCTTTGGTGTCGATATGCGCATTGAGGATTGGCAAGGCAATGAAGTGCCATGGGATGGACATCAATTTGGAGCGGTTAAAGTACGAGGCCCGTGGGTCGCTTCTGGGTACTACAAACAAGACGAACAGCTTGATAGCCGGGGTTATTTTGATACTGGTGATGTCGCCAGTATTGATCCTGATGGCTACATGCAAATCACCGACCGCTCAAAAGATGTCATCAAATCTGGGGGGGAATGGATAAGCTCTATTGAACTGGAAAACATCGCAGTAGGCCACCCTGATATTAAAGAAGCTGCGGTGATTGGTGTTTCCCACCACAAATGGGGCGAACGGCCGTTGCTGATTGCGGTCACTCACGATGTAAAGATGACGGAATCTGAGTTACTGGCTCACTTTGACGGTAAAGTTGCCAAGTTTTGCATACCCGATGCGGTAGAGTTCATCAGTGAACTGCCTCATACGGCGACCGGTAAACTCAGTAAGAAAGATCTACGCGATCATTTTAAAGACTACGTTCTCGGCTAATATTCCGTCCAACCCTCTCTCATTTTCAAAATGACTCGCCCTACCCATCAATGCTCGTGTCTTGCGAGCATTGATTCTTTGAATAACTTACACAGCAAACACATTTATTACATTTTGTAA
>ASHK01001219.1 GCA_000695745.1 Vibrio madracius
GAGAGTGAATCAGTGAAACAGGACGTTTTTCGAGGTGTTGACGATGTCATAGCGATTCCATTGCATCAATCGTAAATGGCGACCAAACTTCGCGGATAAATAAGTACAAACCGTTAATTTGGTATAAAATTATTTGCAAATGGTAGAGACCATGAATGACATATTTATTACACATTAATGTAAGCAGTGTGACAGATGAAAATTGTTAAATTATTGATTCCATACGGTATAGTGGCATTGCTTTCAGCGTGTTCGAGTCAACCTAGCCAAGCACCACATACTCAAGTTAACTATAACAACGCTGCAAATGCGCCCTTTTTAGCGGAATACAAAAAATGGCAAAGGTGTGCCTTAATCGCCTTGGTGGCACCAATTATTCCGGCGTTGATTGTTCGGCGTTTGTGCAGGCTGTTTATCAAGATGCTTATGCCGTTAACTTACCGAGAACCACCGCACAACAGGTTAAAATAGGTCATAAGGTGGCCTATGATAATGCTCAAAGTGGTGACTTAGTGTTTTTTAAAACTGGCAGAAAAACCCGACATGTAGGGATATACTTGGGTGGGAATACGTTTATGCATGCTTCAACGTCTAAAGGTGTCATCCTTTCTCGACTTGACAATCCTTATTGGGCATCAACATTTTGGCACTTTAGAAATGTTCAGTAATAGGCTACTTCCCTGGTAAGGGAATAGCCTTATTTAACAGGGAGTGACGCTTTGACCTCTGTTATTAATCATATATTGCAACAGCATTATCAAATAGATTTTTGACTAGCGCTATGTATTCTTCAAGAAAGGTTACTTGTTCATTACTAGCAGGCTTGTTCCACACTCCAGCCAAGACCTCTTCCAGATCTTGAATCACTAAATCCACTTCTTTAAGCAACTTAAATCGTACACTTGAATGAAGTTCTGGGTTTTGCTCAAACAACACCATAATATTGGACGCAACCATGTCCGTGGATACATCTTCTATTGTCTCCTCACCTGTGTCTCCTAAAGTTGAAGTGAATACATCGAGATTCATGGCGAGATGTTCGATTAATGCCTGATAGCCGTCAGTATCTACAACCACGACTTTGCTCCTAGCAATTGTTTAAATGACAAGGGCTTAAACATAGCAAACCTAGTTCACGTTTGTAAGAACTAGTGCAAAAAATCGCGCTGCACGTCAATGATTCTGTGCGCTGACAGTATGTTATGTAGTCAATATTGATCTACACTAGCCTTAGATTGGCAGGCAGGAGTAAATTATGTGGCAAGCGATTTCAAATCAGCTATCCGATACGCTCATGTTCAATTTTTCTATTAAAGAACGCGTAAAAATGAGCGGTGGCGACATCAACCAATGCTATATGATTAGCGATGGTGACCAACGTTATTTCGTGAAAACCAATCACAAAGACTTCCTAGCTAAGTTCGAGATAGAAGCGGATAATCTTAAAGCACTCCGAGACACCAACACGGTGCATGTCCCCGAGGTGGTGCTGATAAGCAAAACTAAGGAATGTGCTTTCATTGTGCTCAATTATGTTCCTGTAAAGCCGCTAGACGTTGCCACTGCTAGCCATCAATTTGGAATAGAGTTAGCCAAACTTCACAAGTGGGGCGAACAAGCCGAATTTGGCTTCGATCATGACAATTATATTGGTACTACCCTACAGCCTAATCAATGGCATAAAAAATGGTC
>ASHK01001220.1 GCA_000695745.1 Vibrio madracius
TACGCCAAAAGCTCAGTTAATCGGTGGGAAATTAGAAAAGGCTTGCGCAGGCAAGCCTTTTTGCACGAGTTCGTGTTAATTCGCTGTTGGGTTATCGCAGTAATCTTTGGTAACTATTTGGTCTACCATAAGTTGACCACGCGAGTTACGAATTTTGATGCGATAGGCCAAACCCATATCCAGATTTGACTTCACTTCGCGGTCGGTACAGTAATAGTTCATGCTATTACGCAATACCGTATCGAGTGGCTTAGCGCCTTTAGCATCGGTATTGTAAATCATCATGATCTCAACCGTACCTTGGTTAGCAGACGCTTTCATTATAGACAGAGGGCCCTGCTCAATAGGTAGACCGGAAGACAGCACACTTGCGCGGCTTTGAGCGAGCATTTCAATTTGACGCTGTTGGTCGTCATTGGTGCTAGAGCAACCAGCTAAAACGGTCATCGCCGTGATAGCCAACCAAAGAGATTTTTTCATCGTTCGCCTTTAGAATACTTTCTTAAACGGTTTGACGATAACGTTAGCATAGACGCCAGCTTCAATATACGGATCGTTGTCCGCCCATTGTTGTGCAGCTGCTAACGACTCGAACTCAGCAATAACGGTGGAGCCAGTAAACCCAGCCTCTCCTGGATTATCGCTATCGATGGCCGGCATCGGCCCAGCGGTAAGGAGTCTACCTTCATCTTGGAGCTTTTGAAGTCTTTCCAGATGTTGTGGGCGAACGCTGAGGCGCTTTTCTAGTGAGTTCTCAACGTCTTGTGAAAAAATAACGTACCACATATTTGTTTCCTTCAAATAGTCATGTATTCATAAGATGTCATTTTTTCACTGAAAAGTCATCGCTAGAACGGCTTTAATTTGGATTAATTGGACGAGGACGTCCATTTGCATCAATAGCAACATAGTTGAACGTTGCCTCACAGACTTGGTAGCGCTCACCAACACCTTCTGACCTGACAGGCTTAACCCACACGTCTAGATTAATCGTCATGGAGGTATTGCCAATTTTTGTGCATTCGCCGTAACAGCAAACCACATCGCCAACTTTTACAGGGTGTTTGAAGGTTATCCCTGATACTGAGACCGTTACGATTCGGCCGTGAGAGATCTCTTTCGCTAGGATACCACCCGCTAAGTCCAATTGAGACATAATCCAACCACCAAAGATATCGCCATTCGCATTGGTATTTTCTGGCATTGCGAGAGTACGAATAATAAGTTGGCCTTTAGGTGTGTTGGTTGTTGTATTTGTCATTTTTATCATCTTCCTGAAACAAGACAGCGACCCGTAGGTCGCTGTTTTCAATTATTTTCGGAGTATACAAAACTTCCGCATTGAATCAAGATGTATGATCTTGGTTCTCGTTTTTAGCCGGTTTGCCTTCAGGATCTTTTGGAATGTGTTTGTAGATATACACTCCAGTTAGGACGGTAAATAGTAAAGTCGCTGCTAATAAACCGAAAACTTTAAAGTTAACCCATACATCGAGTGGCAGTGAATAGGCGACGTAAATGTTTAGTCCTGCGCAGAATGAGAAAAAACCGACCCACGCATAATTGACTTTAGCCCAAATTGCGTCTGGTAATGTGATCTCTTTGCCCA
>ASHK01001221.1 GCA_000695745.1 Vibrio madracius
TGTCTGCTTGGGAGAAACGCGAAAATAGTTTTTGTTGCTGTTCGTCACTAATACCGATACCCGTGTCTCTAATTTCAAAGCGCAATATACTGTCGGTTAAGCGCTTTTCTTCGACGGTCACATAGACCGCCACTTCACCAATATCGGTAAATTTAATCGCATTGCTAACGAGATTATTGAGAATTTGACGAATACGTCCAGGATCGCCTTTAAAGCAATGCTCCATAACGGGCGTTGCTGGACATACCAATTGAATGCCTTTTTGCTCAGCGGCAAAATACAGCATCGCACCAACTTCTTCCAGTACTTCACCTAAGTCAAAATCGATGATCTCTAGGTCGATTTTTCCCGCTTCAATCTTCGAAAAATCCAGAATATCGTTAATGATAGACAGCAAAGACTCCGCACTGTTTTTCGTCGTCTCAGTCATTCTCACTTGTTGGTCATCGAGTTTGGTGTCGAGCAATAAGTTCGTCATGCCAATCACGCCATTCATTGGCGTTCGAATTTCATGGCTCATGGTGGATAAAAACTCGCTCGTTGCTTTCGCGGCGGCTTCAGCACGTTCACTTTCATCACGCAGTTTTCGGTTGTACTCCTTCATTTTTTGGTCGTTTTTCAACAGGCTAAAGGTCATATTTCGAAAACTAGAGGTTAACATGGCGAATTCGTCTCTACCTTTCAAATGACGACTTCGGGTCAGTGTTTCTAATCCATTTTGAAGCTGCCTTTCGCGACTTGCTGAGTTGCGCTGATGAGGGTATCCATCCGTTGTTTCACTCGTTTCGAGCTCCAACCCGCCACGAACAGTGAAATCAGTGCAGCGAAAAGTGTTCCAAAAAGCAGAACCAGCGAGGTTTGATTTGCGGACTGAGAGGACGCTTCGCTCCTAATGGTAATCAGTTGCTGCTCAATTTGAATAAACGTTGCAAACTCAACTCGCATTTCATCAATAATACGTTTGCCCTCTTTCTGCTGGGCAAGGTCTTGAATACTGTCTGGCTCGGCCAGCCCATTCTCCAACAAGCGTCTTTGGATGATGACTTTATCGGCAACGTCTCGAAGCCAAGTATTATGCAGGTTATCGATTCTGGACAGTCGCTCTACTTGAACGGGGTTATCACTTACCTGTTTTGATAACGTGGTGATTTTTTTGTCCCACACTTCTAACGACAAATGAAACGGTTCAAGAAACACCTCATCGCCAGTGAGCAAAAAACCTCGTTTACCCGTTTCCATATCGACGGTGAGGCTAAGCAGTTCCTGGGCACGACCAATGGCTTTATGTGTGTGCTCAACCCAACGCGCGTCTTCTACCATAGATTGGGTGTTTTGAAACACAGCGACAGACACGACAAACATTAATAGAACAGGCACCGAAAAGCTAAGTAACAGCTTCTTTGTGATCGATATGTCATCGAACCATCGATTGAGACTGGGCATAATCAACCTATCGCTATTGAGGTAAATATATTTAGTCTAGGATAGTTATTTTGAATTGTTAGGTAGACGACTCAGGTTTTGCTGGTAATCGTTTGAATTAATGGCAAAAAACTGAGTGTCACCACTCAGTTTTCGT
>ASHK01001222.1 GCA_000695745.1 Vibrio madracius
ACTGACCGAGTGTTCAGTGGACCAAACGTCGACCTTGTCTTTATAGCCAGAATACTCAATCGCAACTTTAGGTAGAACAGTCACGCCAATCCCCATCGAGACTGGTTGGAGAATCTGACTATGCTGATTGATATAAGTGACTTTGCGAAAATCTTGCCACGCAGCGTCTTTGAGTTCATTAAGATGGCTGTCTTCAATGTACTTCTGTAGGTAGTATTGAGCATCAGGGTGGTCAACAACGCCAAGCTGTTTAATCGCATCTATCGCTGATAGTGTTGATACGGCTTCTTTACTCCCAATCAAACACAATTCAAGCTGCCCAATGTACTGGGCGGTTAATTCTGGATTCTGAATGGTTGCGGTAACCATACCAGAGTCGATATGACCTTGACTAATACTCTCAATAATCCTGCGGTTTGGCGCTGCTTCGACATTGACTCTCAAGTTTGGATACTGTTGCTGCAGTGACAACAAGCTCGGGTAAAGTGCTGTGATGATAGCTCCAGAAGCGGAAAAACTAATGTGACCAGCCTCAGGGTCATCATATCGAAGACATTCAAGTAATACGTTCTCTCTATTTGCTAGCTCAAGGGCGTATTCGTAAACTAGACGCCCTTGTTCTGTTAACTCAAAGCTTTTGCCTTCGCGAGTCAGCAGCTCAACATGGAGACTGGTTTCTAATTTCTTGATGTGTTGACTGACGCCAGGCTGTGTCATGAACAGCTTGTCAGCGGTTTGAGTAAAATGTCCGATTTCGACAAGCGTTTTAAACGTATTGAGCCAAGTAGTATTGATCATGACGATGGTCGTCTCATAGATAACAATTGATTATTGTTTTTAGGTTATAGGATAACGATTGGTTAAGCTACTGTGAGATGACTATCCTGAAATAGCCACAGCGACCTCACTGTGGATTTCTCAGCGCTATTTCGCTGCGGCCAAACCACGCCGGTCATGAAGACCGGCTCAGTTCTGACCTATTTTTCAATCGGTAACTCAACACGTTGGCCCCATTCTGTCCATGAACCGTCGTAGACAGACAGGTTGTGATAACCACATATATAAGCGCCAAGTGCCAAAATACATGCGGTGACGCCAGAGCCACAGCTAAAGACGAGATGCTCTCGCTTACTTGCCGAGATAGCCGAGAACAACGGCGCGAGATCTTCCAATGGTTTCATCGTGCCACTATCGATGAGCTCAGCAAAGGGTAAGCAAACAGAGTGGGGATATGACCACTTCTGACTCCTTGTCTTGGCTCTTTTACTTCGCCTTTAAAGCGAGCTAAGGAGCGAGCGTCGACAATATGGGCATTGTGTTTCTCTGAGTGGGATAGCACTTGCTCTGCCGACAAGAAAAAATGTGGATCTAGCGATAGAGACGCTGAGCTGGGCGCGTGGCTAGTGTAATGATCAATGCACTCGTAACCTGCAGCTTTCCATGCGGGTAAGCCGCCGGAAAGAACGTAAACATCACTGATGCCCATTGCTTTTAACATCCACCATGCTCTAGGTGAGGCGTAAGTTCCTGAATTATCGTAGACAACAATGGTACTTTCTTGAGTAATGCCTAATGTCGATGCCAAGGTGTTGAAGCGTGCTTCGGTTGGCATCATATGAGGAAGCGAACTGTCGGGGTCGCAAAAAACGGTATCGTAATCAAACCGTTGTGCTTTGGGAATGACACCATCTTTGTCTTTTTCAGGCTCTAATGGAATTTGAAATTCAATACTGGCATCAAGAATAATGATGTCTTTATTCGCATCTAGTTGCTGTTTAAGCCACGTTGGAGTAACGAGAGGTTGAGTCATCAATGATTTCCTTGTCTGTTGAGGCAATGTTGAAGGCGATAGGTTTTAGTATTAGAGACGGCGCTTCGCTGCGTATTAAGCATGACGTCTGAGCCTACGGGGCACAACGTTGTTTTGTCGGTGGGGACACGACTACTGCTCCCATCCAAGTGTTCTACGATAAGGTAATAGCGGTTACCATCCAAAGACTGGGTAACAACATGGCTGATAACTTTCGCTGTCGTAGATGATTGCGTGTCTGTTTCGGATGAATAGAGGAGAAGCAATAACACACCCACACCCAAAGCGAGAAGACCAAAAGCGATGGTTAGTGGTTTCATACAAGCTTCCCCTTAGATTATGTTGCTTAGCTACTACAGACCTTACACTGTTTGGATTTTGGCAAACCCATTTCACGCCAGCTTAACGTCAATCCATCGAAAATCAAAAGCTTGCCAATTTTAGGTTGCCCATAGTTTGCCAGTACTTTGATTGCTTCAAGAGCCTGAGTAGCGCCAATGATACCTACAACTGGTGACATCACTCCCGCTTCAACACAGCTCAACGTCGTATCGCCAAACAGCGCACTTAGGCACGCATAACAAGGCAGGGTATCATCGTCGTAAGTGAAGACAGAAACCTGACCTTCCATTCTGATCGCAGCACCGCAGATCAATTGGCTTTTTGTGTCGATAACAAAGACGATTCAGTTGGTTACGAGTTTCAACGTTGTCTGTAGCATCCAAAACAAGGTCGTGTTGATGATTTGTTTTTCTAACGCCTCTTCATCTAAACGACGATTGATCGTTTTGATGGTCACGTTTGGATTGATCTTGACTAACGCTTGGCGAGCCGACTCAACCTTATCGATACCAATAGACTCATCGTTGTGAAGGACTTGTCGTTGAAGGTTGGACAATTCAACTTTATCGTCATCGACAAGGGTGATCGTACCAATTCCAGCTGCAACCAGATATTGGCTGGACGCACACCCTAAACCACCGGCCCCGATGATTAAAATAGACGATTGTTTGAGTGCTTCTTGCCCGTCAAAATCGAAATTCTTTAGGATAATTTGACGGTTATAGCGAAGCATCTCTTGATCAGACAGTATGTCCACAGTGACCTCGTTAGAATAGCGTTGGATTAAACAATTGTATCTGAACCGTCTCACCAACCTCTATTGAAGCGCGTTCTCTCTCTAAGACGACGAAACAATTGGCCAGACTCATCGATCTAAAAGCACCAGAACTTTGGTTTCCGGTACTCTCGACCACGAACTGTCCATTTTCGATCGAATAGATACCTCGTTGATAATCGGTTCTTCCCGGTACTTTTTTGAACGCGCTGCGAGTCGTGGCTGGAATGGATTCTGGTGCTTTCCATTCGCTATGCCTGATAGTTTAGCAACAAGAGGTTGTACCAGCACGTACATCGTCAAGACTGCCGAAACAGGGTTGCCCGGTAACCCACAGAACCACGCGTTATCAAGTGCTCCAAACGCAAAAGGTTTGCCAGGTTTTATCGCCAGCTTCCAGAATCCGATTTGCCCCAGCTGTTCCAAAATGTCTTTGGTATAGTCTGCTTCGCCCACACTCACCCCGCCGGAGGTAATCACCACGTCAGCTTGCTGCTGGGCTTTCTC
>ASHK01001223.1 GCA_000695745.1 Vibrio madracius
TAGCACAACGAGACGTAGCGGAAATTTTGGTAGAGGGTTTACGCCGTCTGGAGTACCGTGGATATGATTCAGCGGGCGTAGCCGTTGTTGATGCAAATTCAGAACTGAAACGTGTTCGTCGCTTAGGTAAGGTTCAAGAGCTCGCAGACGCGGTGGACTCGCAAGATGTGACTGGTGGTACGGGTATTGCTCACACTCGCTGGGCAACACACGGTGAGCCTTCAGAAGCTAACGCGCACCCTCACGTATCAGGGGATATCGCTGTGGTACACAATGGTATCATTGAGAACCATGAAGAGCTTCGTGCAACGCTTCAAGAGCGTGGCTATGTTTTCCAATCTCAAACGGATACAGAAGTGATTGCACACTTAGTGGAGTGGGAATTACGTACCTCTACAACGTTAGTTGAAGCTCTGCAAAAGACAGCGGCTCAACTTGATGGAGCGTATGGCACCGTTGTGCTTGACCGCAAAGACCCAAGCCGTATTGTGGCAGCGCGCTCTGGAAGCCCAATCGTTATTGGCTTTGGTGTCGGTGAAAATTTCTTAGCTTCAGACCAACTGGCCCTACTCAGTGTCACGCGTCGCTTTATGTACCTTGAAGAAGGCGATGTAGCGGAAATTACTCGTCGTGAAGTGACGGTTCTTGACGTCAACGGCAATCCGGTTGAGCGTGAAATCACCGAGTCTAATGCTGAGCATGATGCTGGCGATAAAGGTCAATACCGCCACTTTATGCAAAAAGAGATCTTTGAACAGCCTCGTGCACTGATCAATACGATGGAAGGTCGTATTACCGACAAAGCGGTAGTCACCGAAGCCATTGGCGTCAATGCGGTAGATATTCTCAAAAAGGTAGACCACGTTCAAATTATCGCTTGTGGTACGTCTTACAACTCAGGTATGGCTGCGCGTTATTGGTTTGAGTCAATCGCTGGTGTAAGCTGTGACGTCGAAATCGCTTCTGAGTTCCGCTACCGTGACTTCGTGGTTCGTCCCAACAGCCTACTGGTAACGCTGTCCCAGTCCGGTGAAACGGCCGATACGCTAGCAGCACTTCGTCTTGCCAAAGAAAAAGGTTACATGTCAGCGATGACGATTTGTAATGTTGCGGGTTCATCGTTGGTTCGTGAATCTGACTTTGCCTTTATGACTCGAGCAGGTACGGAAATTGGCGTAGCATCGACAAAAGCATTCACAACTCAATTAGCCGCGATGTTGATGATGGTGGTGTCTATTGCTCGTCTGCAAGGCCGAATGACGCAAGAACGTGAAGCAGAAATTGTAAAGTCTCTGCACGACCTGCCTGCAAACATTGAAAAAGCTTTAGCGTTTGATAAACAAATTGAGGTATTAGCGACAGATTTTGCGGACAAGCATCATACATTGTTCCTTGGTCGCGGTGAGTACTACCCAATTGCTATGGAAGCATCTCTGAAGTTAAAAGAGATCTCCTACATTCACGCAGAAGCATATGCGGCGGGTGAGCTGAAACACGGCCCTCTAGCACTTATCGATGCAGATATGCCCGTTGTTGTTGTTGCGCCAACCAACGACCTTCTAGAGAAGCTGAAATCGAATATCGAAGAAGTAAGAGCACGCGGTGGTCTGCTATACGTCTTTGCTGATGAAAAAGCTGGCTTTGAAGGCGATGAGAACATGAAGATCATCCAAATGCCTCACGTTGACGACATTATCGCCCCAATTTATTACACGGTCCCAATGCAACTTCTGTCTTACCACGTCGCTCTCATTAAAGGGACGGATGTTGACCAACCACGTAACCTAGCAAAAGCGGTAACGGTTGAATAACTCAGTTTTATATTCAGTGCGAACTGTACAAGAGTAATAAAATCTCATAGTAAGGAATAAAGTATCATACTCAAAAGGCAGCGAAGATTTGATCTCGCTGCCTTTAGTTTTGGCCTGTGATCTGTACACAGAACTCATGTCTGGACAGAAACGCTCTACATCCCTTCATGTCTAACATACTCCATATAGCCGTCATCTTCACGAAGGTGAGGATCTCATACCACGTGTAGGTAACTAAAAATA
>ASHK01001224.1 GCA_000695745.1 Vibrio madracius
GGATTTCTCTTTAGTATTAGAAAATCTATCTGTTGGTTACGCAATGGCTTATCTCATTGGCCTCATCAGTATGATTATGCTTGCGAAGTTACTGCCTAAACTTCAAAAGCAAAACCTACATGACTCTGCTCAGCAAATTGCTCAAGAGCGAGGTCTAGGGGGCTCTGGTCAGAGAAAGGTCTATCTACCTATTATTCGAGCTTACCGTGTGGGCCAAGAGCTTATCGACTGGACCGATGGTAAGAACTTACGTGAGCTGGGTATTTATCGACAAACAGGTTGTTACATCGAACGTATTCGCCGCAATGGCATTTTGGCCCACCCTGATGGTGATGCCATCTTGCAAGAAGGCGATGAGATCGCGCTTGTTGGTTTCCCTGACAGCCATGCGCGTCTCGATCCTAGTTTTCGAAATGGCAAAGAGGTATTCGACCGGAACTTACTTGACCTTCGAATCGTTGAAGAGGAAATCGTGGTAAAAAGCGATAACATCGCAGGAAAGAGCTTATCAAGCCTCAATCTTTCTGAGTATGGCTGTTTCCTAAACCGCGTTATTCGAGCTCAAATTGAAATGCCAATGGATGCGAATATCGTCCTTGCAAAAGGAGACATTCTCCAAGTGAGTGGCGAGAAAAGCCGCGTCCACGGTCTAGCGGAGAAAATTGGTTTCATCTCGATCCATAGTCAGATCGCCGACCTACTCGCGTTTTGCAGCTTCTTCATCTTAGGCATTATGTTTGGTTTGATTACCATGACGTTCGGACAGGTTTCATTCGGCCTAGGCAACGCCGTAGGTCTATTACTGTCAGGTATTACCTTGGGTTTCTTAAGAGCCAACCACCCTACTTTTGGCTACGTGCCTCAAGGTGCTTTGAATATGGTCAAAGATCTTGGGTTGATGTTCTTTATGGTGGGTATCGGGCTGAGTGCTGGTGGTAAGATGTTTGAGCATTTGACTCAAGTCGGCCCACAAGTCATCGTCATTGCTTTCTTAGTCAGTGTCGTGCCCGTTGTGCTGGCTTATCTTGTCGGCGCATACATTTTGAAGATGAATAGAGCGTTGCTGATTGGCGCTATTGTGGGAGCTCGTACTTGTGCACCAGCGATGGACGTGGTAACGAACATGCACGTTCAACCATCCCCGCTCTCGGCTATGCCGGTACTTACGCCATCGCCAATATATTGATGACATTGGCAGGTACTATACTTATCATCTTGTCATAATTGGCAAAACAAAAGATAGCAAAAGGGCGCATGTAGCGCCCCTTTTCATTATCAGTTAATGATTTACTTATAGATCAATAACATCAAACTCTACAACTGGTGAAACATCCGCATCGTAATCCACACCATCAACACCGAAGCCAAACAGCTTCAAGAACTCTTCTTTATACTCAACGTAATCCGTCAGTTCTTTCAGATTTTCAGTGGTAATGTGTGGCCAAAGCTCTGAGCAGTGCTTTTGGATATCATCACGAAGTTCCCAATCATCTAAACGTAGACGATTCTTCTCATCGACTTCAGCTGCGCTGCCATCTGCTTTGTACAGCGCTGAGAGAACATGCGGAAGATTTGCTCCATACAGCCTTCATGCAGACCTTCTTCACGCATCTTCTTAAATACCATCGCGATATAAAGAGGCATAACTGGAATAGCAGAACTTGCTTGAGTGACCACTGACTTAAGAACAGCCACATTCGCACTGCCACCCGTTTTCGCCAACTTGTCGTTAAGTTCAGCTGCTGCTCGGTCAAGGTCCATTTTGGCTTTACCTAGAGCACTTCCAGTA
>ASHK01001225.1 GCA_000695745.1 Vibrio madracius
AATAAAAACAATCAACGATTATCTAGATTCTTACCTTACTGAAAGGCGATTCAGTGTTTCTCCTTCAACACAGCGCTCTGAAGCAAGTAAGGCGAACAACATCAGAAAAGCAATCGGCAAACGTGCGATCGACTCTGTACTGCATAGCGACCTACGTGAACTTATCTTCAAGTGGCACAAACGTTTTTCGAATAAAACAATCAATGGGCACTTAACCATTTTACGTGCAGTTTTCGATCGAGCTATGTTGGATGGTTTCATTGAGCGCAATCCGATGTCGGGTATCGAAAATCTAAAGAACGCAAAAAAAGAACCCAACCCTTTCACCAAAACTGAAGTAGCACTCATGTATGAGTGTAATAATGTTTGTGAGCAAGGTAAGAATGCTACCCTATTAAATTTGCTTACAGGGCTACGTATTGGTGAGTTAATCGCTTTGTCTTGGGACGATGTAGATTGGCAGCGCAATGTACTTTACGTTCGTCGCGCACGAGTATTGAATGACTATAAATCTACAAAGACTCCAGACTCTGTACGTGCGGTTGATTTGAATCCTTTAGCTATCGATATTCTGAAAAGACAGTTACCTTATACTGGTAAACGTCGTCGCAAGACGGTTGATGTTTTACAGAGAGACAATAAAACCGTCCTTAAAGAATCGATAGCATTCATTTTTATCAACAGCAAAACACGTCAACCCTTTCTCAATGCCAAGCAGTTTGGTAAAACCTTTTTCAACCCATTTTTAGAAACTGCTGGTATTAAGCATCGGGGCGTAGGACAACTTCGGCATACATTCGCTTCACAGTGTTTAACCGCTGGTATTAGCAAAGAGTGGATTTCAAGCCAGATGGGACACACTGGCACGAACATGATCGACATGCATTATGGAAAGTGGCTTCGTGAAGATGCACCAGATTGTGCCTTGCTTGCTTCTCAGCATCTGCAAGATGCATTTGGAATGCCTGAGGTAAAGCGCACTATTTCTCTACCAGCGGTGCCTGATGCAGCTTCCAATATGCTCGGTAAGCTCACTAAAAAGCCGCAACTAATGCAGTTGATACAAGCGATGTTGGAGGATGCATGATGGGTGTCTTCTCGCTTGAGAACAACTCAAGAGTCGTGCATTTGGTTAATGTGACGACAACGCAACCCGCTGCGCTTGCGTCACACTTTTTGTTCCAAAAAGATGCACGCAAGCTGCGGGCAAGAGGAGTACCTCTTGACTCCCTAACTAGCTCCCCATGGGAGCTAGCATGAAATCGATTCGATTCTTCCATCGCAGATACAATTTCACTTCCAATCAGAAAGACCGCTCGCGTTGTGAGCGGTCTCTGATGCATTCTCTACGCATAGTAACAGAGGCTAATACGGCTAAGCAATTTGAGTGGGATGAGAATTTATCAGACTCAAATTTGATATGGCGAAATGGTGAAACCTTACCATTAAACTCGCTTAGTGATGAACACAAAGAACAACTACTTTTTACCACCGCACCCACTCCATTAGTCCGTAACCATACCAAGCTACAAACCCGTCATCGGCAGTATCGTAAGAAAATTAAAACAGCGGTCACCGCTGAATACAAAAATGGTAATGATGCTGCGGCGAAGTTTCTAGAAGAGATCCTTGATTCATCAGGTCACGTCTCCTACAGCAAAATCGAACTATTCAAAACGATGGTGATGTCGCGGAAAAACCAGCGAGTCAAAATGTTGGAGACTTATCTTGATGCACATAACCAGACGCAAAGTCGCCCCAATCTAAATTGCACATTTATCCAGGAGGGAATCTTTAAGATCCCCCACCAATGGAAAGTGAGCAATGAACAGATCTCATTGCATGAGTATGTGGACTTTACCGTTAAGTTTTTAACTCACCACTTTCCTGACTATCCGATCAAAATGGTGATTGGACATGATGACGAGCGTGATGCCGAAGAGAACACTGGAGCGCATACTCATTACTTCTTATCAGCTAGGAATAAGATTACTGGTGAATTTGAC
>ASHK01001226.1 GCA_000695745.1 Vibrio madracius
TTAACCCTGAAAAGTGAGGCTTAGACACGGTATCAAGTTCGAAAATCATCTGCGGTGCCTTATCTCTCATGAGCTTCATAAAGCCTGGAAAAATAAGGTCCATATGAGGAGCTAATCCAAACACTTTTATCGTTTTGTTACTCGTCATCGGGTCAAACTCATCGCCATCGATCAACTTCTCCAGACTCGCCAGTAAAGCATTGAGCTCACCCTTGATCAATTCAGCTTTTGGCGTTAGTTCATAACCGTTCGCCCCTCTAACAAGGAGTGGATCTGCAAACAGCTTGCGAAGTTTGTTTAACGCACGACTTACCGATGGCTGGCTTAGGTTCAACATTAACCCAGTGTTGCTCACATGCTTTTCGTGGAGTAATTGCTTTAAAATAATTAATAGATTGAGGTCGACTTGATTAAGGTTCATTAGAGAAAAATGCTGTTAATGAGAATAGTTATCGCCAAGCAAGTGTAACAAAATGTTTTCACTGATGACTAGATGCTTGTGAACAAAAATACTCTTTCTCCAATGCAGCACAAACCGTCACCACTCTCCCACCTTTTCGCAGACCCCAGAGTGGTTTACCCACAACCACGTTATTATCACCCTCTCCCTTTTTGTCTACTGTGAAAAGCAAAGATTACTTTATCAGCCGCACCAACAACGAGCCCGGAGCCCTCACCGATTCAACATTGTGACTGATCACCACCCCCTCCGTCGCGGAGAAATACTCTTCGATAACATCACCAAAACTATTGTATTGCGTCGCTACTTTTTGACCTTCTGATATCTTATCGAGCAACGCAACATGGCTGATCACAAACCCGCCTTGATTCGCTCGAATACTGACAATTTGCTCGCCCTCTGTACAAGGTAGAGTCTGTGGCACTACTTCACCATCAATTAACTGATACGAGCGCAGAATATTCAGCACCCCATCTACCGCTCGTTGCACCATGTTTAAGTCAGAATAGCGCCCTACGCCAACTTCAATCGTAATGGAAGGAATGTCTGCTCGGTTATACACAGTTTCAAGAATGCCAGGGTCTCCTGGGTCGTTTAAAATCACATCGGGATTCAGAAGACGCGCCATTCGAATGGAGTCATCAAGTCGATAATCGGCAAACACATACAGTGGATACGCCGCGCCCGAAGTTTGGGAATGCAGATCAATAGCCAGATCGGCGTTGGGCTGAAGAAGCTTGGTCCAAAGGCTGTGCGCAAAACGATTCGCATCATCGCCGTCTGGGCTGCCGGGAAAAACGCGATTCAAATTAGATGTAGAACTATCTGGAGCAGCGGAGTGGTAATCACGACTGTGGCGTGCAATCCCAGACAGGTTCACTGTCGGCACAATAGTGACCGTACCAGCATTCATTTTACCAATCAGCTCTCTAGCCAACTGCTGAGCCGTTAAGATCCCATTTTGCTCATCGCCATGAATACCAGCGGTAATCATAATTCGTTTTCCAGGGCGAGCGCCCTTAAACACACGAACGGGCAACGTCTGGGGATGACCTATGGCGTCGGTGGCGACCGCAAACCAAAATTTATGCTCACCCGGCTCTAAACCTTCCACATCCAGAGCCTGTATCGTTGGATACATAGGCACAATACATTGGTTGAGTGGTGTAGACATAGTAACTCCGGCGCTGGCACAAAGCGTCATCATAACATTGATATAACACCAGTACAGTGCTGAATCACCGAGTTACAGCCACTCCTTACTCTCGAAGCTATAGTGGCAGAACTGGTTGATAAGACTGAGGTTAAGTTACGTATGGAGACGATAAAACGTCGCATAAAGCGGCAGAGTCACTGCCGCCGTTTTATTATGCTAGCAGGCAAGATACCGAGTGCGCTTCGTCACCCGTTAGTATCGGCTTTTCCTTAGCGCAGGTTTCATTGGCTAATGGACAGCGAGTACGGAAAACACAACCTGAGGGAGGATGGATTGGAGAAGGCAAATCCCCTTCCAACATCTCGATGGTTTTCGAGCGCTCAATGTGAGGATCGGGAATTGGTACCGCTGACATCAAAGCGCGAGTATAAGGGTGCTTGGGCTCAGCAAACAACGCCTCTGACTCTCCCAACTCTACCGCGTTTCCTAAATACATCACCAACACGCGGTCTGATATGTGTTTCACCACCGACAGATCGTGAGCAATAAAGACCAAACTCAGTCCTAGTTCCTTTTGTAGTGCTTTCAATAAATTCACTACCTGTGCTTGAATCGAGACATCCAATGCTGATACTGGCTCATCACAGATGATCATCTTGGGACGCAGAATCAGTGCTCGAGCAATACCGATACGCTGACACTGACCACCAGAAAACTCATGGGGGTAGCGATTAATCACATTAGGTAATAAACCGACTTTCGCCATCATTTCTTTAACGCGTTGCTTCACTTCTTGTTTGCCAAGCTCAGGATAAAATGTCTCTAGGGGCTCAGCAATGATATCTCCTACTGTCATGCGAGGATTGAGAGACGCCAACGGATCTTGGAAAATCATCTGGATTTCCTTGCGCGTTTCCCTGCGCTGCACAGAGTGCATTTTAGTAAGGTCATTCCCAAGCCAGACCACCTCACCATCTGTAGCTTCAACTAAACCAATTATCGCTCGTGCGAATGTGGATTTACCGCAACCTGACTCACCTACTACTCCGAGCGTTTCTCCTTCATAAAGACGGACATTGACTCCATCGACCGCTTTTAACTGAGAAGCCTTACTCCAAGGCCATGCGGATTTCGAAGCAATGCTGAAGTGTACTTTGAGCTGTTTTACATCTAACAGCAGGTTTTTGTTATCTTTCATAGCATTCATTTGGTCCAAGTCTCCCAATCAGAGAAGCAGGCTCGCTGGCGATTATCGGCAAAGTTCTCTAACGCAGGCGCCGTAACGCTACACTGTGGAATAGCACGATGGCAACGTTCTTGATAAGGACAGCCCGGTGGTAAGCGCAGCAAGTTAGGTGGATTGCCGGGAATAGTAGGGAGTATCTCTCCTTCCGTGTCCAATCGAGGAATCGCCTTAAGCAGGCCTTCTGCATAAGGATGACTTGGGTTGTAGAAAATATCATCCACCGTTCCATACTCCATGGTACGGCCTGCATACATGACCAATACCTTGTCGCAGGAACCGGCGACTACCCCCAAATCATGGGTAATCATAATGATCGCCGTATTGAACTCAGTTTTCAGCTCATTCAATAGATCCATGATCTGCGCCTGAACCGTTACGTCCAACGCAGTGGTGGGCTCATCAGCAATCAACAGCTTAGGGCGACACAAAAGGGCCATGGCGATCATCACGCGCTGGCGCATGCCTCCTGAAAATTCATGCGGGTACATCGAGATACGCTTGCGGGCTTCAGGAATCTTCACCGCCTCTAGCATGCGCACAGATTCTTCTAGCGCCTCCGCTCTACTCATCCCTTTGTGCAGCATAAGGACTTCCATCAATTGGTCACTGACCTTCATGTATGGATTGAGAGAAGTCATTGGGTCTTGGAAGATCATTGCAATCTGTTCTGCACGAACTTTATTCAGTTCTTTTTCAGACAGATTAAGAATTTCACGACCTCAAATGTAGCACTACCGGAAACAATGCCATTCTTTGCCAGTAAACCCATAATCGAGAAAACGGTTTGTGACTTACCGGAACCAGACTCGCCGACGATCCCCAACGTTTCGCCTTGGTTTAACGC
>ASHK01001227.1 GCA_000695745.1 Vibrio madracius
GTCAGCCCGTGTTTGATTTGCAACTCTTTGAGCAAATCAAGAACTTGTGCTTGCACCGTTCTATCTAGCGAGGAGGTGGGTTCATCCAATAAAATAAACTCTGGTTTGAGAATCAACGCCCTTGCGATCGCAATACGCTGTCTTTGCCCACCAGAAAACTCATTTGGGTAGCGATGTCTTGTTTCCGGGTCCAAATCCACTTCATGCATCACGCCGCAAATCATTTTGTCTAACGTTTCATCGTCGTAATCAAAATGGACTCTTAGCCCCTCTCCGATGACCTGTGCCACAGACATCCTTGGATTTAACGCGGAGAAAGGGTCTTGAAACACTACTTGCATCCGACTGCGAAAAGGCAGCATACCTTTGCGATCCAACGTTTGAATATCTTGCCATCAAACTCAATGATACCCTCACTCTGAACTAGCTTAAGAATAGCCATGCCAGTGGTGGACTTACCTGAGCCACTCTCCCCAACTAACCCTATCGAGTAGCCTTGTTTAAGTTCAAACTGCATATTAGTTACGGCTTTAACATGACTAACCACACGCTTGAACAAACCGCCAGTGATAGGAAACCACACTTTCAAATCGTCAACCGCCAACAGTGGTTTGGCAAATGGGGAAACCTCTACGGGTAAACCTCGAGGATCGGAGTTTATGAGTTTTTGTGTATAAGGGTGTTCAGGGGCATTAAATACTTGTTGGCATTCGCCGACTTCGACCAAACGCCCTTTTTGCATCACCGCCACTCTGTCGGCGATACGGCGTACAATACTCAAATCATGAGTAATAAATAGCATCGCCATGCCCATCTCTTGCTGCAACGCTTTGAGAAGATCAAGAATCTGAGCTTGCACCGACACGTCTAGGGCTGTCGTCGGTTCATCAGCAATAAGAAGTTCAGGCTCGTTAATCAGTGCCATAGCAATCATCACACGTTGACGTTCACCACCAGAAAGCTCATGTGGATAGGCTAAGATTTTCTGTTCTGGATATCGAATGCCAACTTTCTTAAGCCATGAAATCGCCAATGATTCTGCTTTACTGGTTCTCATGCCTCGGTGAATGGCTAATGTTTCAACGAGTTGTTTACCTATTTTGTGCAGTGGATTTAAAGAGACCATGGGTTCTTGAAAGATCATGCCTATACGACCACCACGAATACCTCGAAGTTGTCGCTCAGAGCAGCTAAGCATATCAATATCATCAAACGTAATGTGGCCATTGAGATAATGGCTAGAACCTTTTGGTAACAGCTTAAGAATGGCATTCGCTGTTACCGACTTACCTGAACCACTCTCGCCAACTAACGCTAACGTCTCACCCTTGCGGATTTTTAGGGAGACATCATAGGTCACTTGTTCTACTTGTTTACCTCTACCAAATCCAACGGACAGGTTTTCAATAGCAAGCACATGTTTTGAATCATTTATCGTCATACGTTGCCTATTAACCTTGCTGGTGGGGGTCAAATGCGTCTCGTACCGCTTCACCAGCAAATACGAGTAGCGTCAACATTATCGAGAGTACGGCAAACGCCGATAAACCGAGCCAAGGAGCTTGTAAGTTAGCTTTACCTTGCGCCAGCAACTCACCAAGAGAAGGCGACCCTGCAGGTAAGCCAAACCCTAAGAAGTCCAAAGACGTTAATGTGGTTACCGACCCAGACAGTATGAATGGCATCATCGTCAGTGACGCAACCATCGCATTCGGTAGCATATGTCGTAACATAATTCGTTTGTCGTCTACGCCCATAGCATGTGCGGCTTTCACGTAATCGAAGTTTCGACATCTAAGAAATTCTGCCCTAACCACCCCAACCAAACTCATCCAGCTGAACAACACCATAATACCGAGTAGCCACCAGAAGTTTGGCTCAACAAAACTCGACAAGATAATCAGTAGGAACAGGGTTGGCATACCTGACCACACTTCGATAAAGCGCTGACCAAACAAGTCTATCCAACCACCGTAATAACCTGTGTAGCACCCACTGCGACGCCAATCACGCTGGAAACAATGGTTAGAATAAAGCCGAACAATACCGATATTCGAAAGCCATAGATAATTCGAGCTAACACATCCCGACCTTTGTCGTCGGTACCCAACCAGTTAACGTTATCTGGTGCAGAAGGCACTGACGCGACAATATCGTAGTTGATCGTGTCGTAACTAAATCGAATTAATGGCCATATGATAAAGCCATTTTCTTCAATAAGGTCAATGACATATGGATCGGTATAATCTGCTTCTGTTTCAAATTCACCACCAAACTGGGTTTCGGCATACTGCGTAAAGATTGGGTAATACCATTGGTTATCGTATTCCACCAGCAAAGGTTTATCGTTGGCGATAAACTCGGCAAACAGACTCAAGAAAAATAAAACGAAGAATACCCATGTTGACCAGTACCCACGTTTATTGGCTTTAAAGCGCTGCCAACGAGCTCTTGTAAGAGGATTCATTGCCATTTATCGCGCCTCGAAATCGATACGAGGGTCAACCCACGTATACGTTAAGTCAGAAATAATACTCAAGATCAGACCTAATAACGT
>ASHK01001228.1 GCA_000695745.1 Vibrio madracius
GTGTACTTTTGACTCTTTGGTTTACTTAATTGTATACAATTATTTATCTCAATGTAAAGATTTTGTTTATCAAATTACATTTTGGAAACATATCAAATATTTTCAATGACTTACATGTGCACACTTTTTAACCATCACTATTTTAGTGCACAGCTACCTGATATTTTGCCCTGTTTTGATGCAACATTTTCATAACATAAACCTTTACTAATGGTGTGAATTGTGTACATATTAGTATCAGTAGAATTAATCAGACATGATTTTTGTATACATAAATACAAGATGACATCAAAGGAGCGTGTGGAAGCACGAAGCATTTATGGGACGACTAACAACACATGTATTAGACACCGCCAATGGTGTACCTGGGTCAGAAATCCAAGTGGATCTCTTTCGTATTGAAGGGGAAGAAAGTCACTTTATTAAAAGCGTAATGACGAACTTCGATGGCCGCACCGACTCTCCTATTCTCGAAGGTGAAGACTTTGTCGCCGGAAAGTATCAGCTTATTTTTCATGTCGCGCCTTACTTTGAACGCAAAGGGGTCAAACTAGACCAAGTCCCTTTCCTTGACGATATCGTCATTCGTTTTGGACTGAATGACGAGGACGCGCACTATCACGTGCCCTGCTTGCCTCGCCTTACAGTTTTTCAACCTACAGAGGCAGTTGATCTCTGTAGCAACCTTCTCCTAGCAAGTGCAAGACAACAACAGGCAGCCTTGCACTTCTAAGAGCTCGCTCTTGGTAAAGAGCAATAAGTAAATTGGAATGACCCTGCTCTCATTAGAGACAAGACACTGGCGCTGGAGTGACTCTGCAGCATGGTGTCATGGGTACTGCTGTTTTCAATTTAAGGAAAAGCAACAAACTTCATACCCAATTTCTACATTAAGGGTATTGTGTAAAGGACTTACTCAAATGAATGAAAGCAAAGCAGAAGTGCTCAACGAATCGGCTGGGAATGGCGTGTTAGAACGCTTTTTCAAGATTAAGCAACACGGTTCGAGCGTAAAAAATGAGCTCATCGGAGGTGTGAACGACCTTTGCTACCATGGCGTACATTATCTTCGTCAACCCAAGCATTATGGCGGCCTCTGGAATGGATCAAGGGGCGGTCTTTGTCGCCACCTGTATTGGTGCAGCGATCGGCTGTTTACTCATGGGGCTGTTTGCGAACTGGCCCGTTGGACTCGCGCCCGGTATGGGACTTAACGCTTTCTTCTCGTTCACTGTCGTCAGTGAAATGGGATAACAGTTGGGAAGTCGCCCTCGGCGCGGTATTTATCTCCGGTATCTTATTCGTAGGGATGAGTTTCTACAAAATACGACAGTGGATTATTGAGAGTATCCCTGAAAGTTTACGTTACTCTATGACCGCAGGTGTCGGTTTGTTCTTAGGTCTTATTGGTCTAAAAACGGCTGGTATCGTCGTTGAAAACCAGCAACATTGGTGTCTCTCGGTGATTTCACTAAACCAGATGCCCTGTTGGCGGCTATTGCTTTCTTGATCATCGCAGTACTCAGTGAGCGTCGCGTGTTCGGTGCGGTCTTGATCGGCATTCTGAGCGTGACGATTGTTGGTATGATGTTGGGTCTTGTTCAATACAACGGCTTTTTCTCCGCGCCACCTAGCATCGCTCCAACGTTTATGGCGATGGACATTGCTGGTGCACTTAACATTTCTATGGTCAGTGTGATCCTTGCTTTCCTTTTTGTGAACATGTTTGATACCGCAGGCACGCTGATGGGTGTCGCTGAGCGCGCTCACCTAATTAATAAAGAAACAGGCAAAATTGAAGGACTAAGCAAAGCCCTTAAAGCTGACAGTATTTCTAGTGTTGCTGGCGCGTGTGTGGGTTGCCACCGGTAACCAGCTATGTAGAAAGTGCAGCTGGTGTTGCAGCTGGTGCAAGAACGGGCCTTTCAGCCATTGTGGTTGCTGCTCTATTCCTTGCGGCTATTTTCCTTTCTCCATTAGCAGGTATGATTCCGTCTTACGCTACCGCTGGCGCTCTTATCTATGTCGCGTTTGTCATGATGAGCAGTATGCAGCACGTCGATTGGAAAGATTTTACCAATGGTGCACCCGCCGCGATTACAGCGCTCATGATGCCACTCACTTTCTCTATCGCAAATGGTATCGCTCTTGGCTTCATTACTTACACCGTACTTAAAGTCGCCACGGGCAAAACCAAAGACGTCTTCCATTTCAATGTACTTGCTCAGCGCCATTTTTCGTCGCCAAGCTCGTGTTCATTGGCTAACCAAAAATCAAGCGGTAACTTTTCTTTATAGTTACCGCTTTTTTTATCCCTGCCGTTTAGGTCAGCACAAAGGACGAGCAGGCTAACCACCCCTACGCAGTTTGTAGAAGTCACCATGTCACCACCAAGGAAGAGTCGATTCATCGCTCTTTAAAGGAATAAGTATGAAACTTCTGTACACCCTGAATCAAAAACCACCCCACGGTATGACTTTTTTACTGGCAGTCCAACATATGCTGGCCTCTATTGGCGGCATCGTCGCCGTACCATTAATTGTTGGCGCCTCCATTGGCTTACCTAACGACGAAATTGTCTCTCTCATCAACGCCGCCTTATTAGCATCAGGTATCGTCACTATCGTCCAATGTGTCGGTTTTGGCCCGATTGGCATTAAGTTACCGGTCGTGATGGGGTCAAGTTTCGCCTTTCTGGGCGTTGCGATTTCCATCGGTAAAGACTCTGGAGTCTCCGGCATTATGGGCGCAGCGCTGGTGGGCTCCTTTGTCGTCATTTTAGCCAGCTTTTATATGGACAAAGTGCGCAAGCTCTTCCCTACGGTGGTAAGTGGCGTCGTCGTTACTTTAATCGGACTGACCATACTCCCGGTTGCTATGAACTGGTCGGAGACGCACCCGCCGTGAGCAGCGAATTTGCCACCTTGCCTAAACTGTTTCTCGCCGCGGTCTCACTTGGCATCGTGATTGCTGTATCAGTGTATTGCAAAGGTGCCGTTGCTGCTTCGGCAATTGTCATTGGTCTTGCTGGTGGCTACCTTGTCGCGCTATCCATGGGTATGTCGATCTTAACCAAATAGCCACCGCGAGAATGGGTGGGGGCCCAGAGCCGTTTAAATATGGTCTCACCTTCTCTGCTAGTGCCATTGTTAGTATGAGTTTGGTGTATATCGTGGTCATCGCCGAAGCAACGGGTGACTTTATGGCACTGGCAAATAACTGTCACACCAAAGTCGATGGTAAAGATCTTAAACGCGGATTACTTGGCGACGGTCTGGGCAGCACCCTTTCCTCCTGCTTGACGGCCATGCCGTTGGCATCATTCAGCCAAAACGTGGGGATTGTTGGCATCACAGGTGTTGCTAGCCGTTACGTGGTGGCGGCAACAGGTGGACTACTCATTTTGGGCGGTTTGTTTCCGAAACTGGCGGCGATTGCCGTAACGATTCCAAAACCAGTATTAGGTGGCGTAGGTTTTGTCATGTTTGGCATGATAGCTTACGCTGGTATTCGCATGCTTATCAA
>ASHK01001229.1 GCA_000695745.1 Vibrio madracius
GGGGGTAGTTGCCAAAGGTGGGCGTCGTAACTCGCTTTGGAGTTTGCCACTACTGCGGCCATCAAATCGCAGGCCGCTTCGCAAAATGTTCGAGCCGTGGAAAGAAAGCGAATACCCATTCAAGAGAGAAAAGATACGCTGCTATACGGTCACGATGGAGAGTCCTCGTTTCTTGGTGATGAAGGCGAACGAAGCAATGAAGGCATAACACAGAACTGGAATGAGGTAACTAGTAGGGACATCAAACCTCGTCATTAGCGTCGCTTGAATCATCGGGATAACACCGCCACCAATACCACACATGATGAGAATCGCCGACGCTGCACCACTTGCATCACCGAGTCCTGAAACCGCTCGAGAAAATATGATTGGATACATAAATGAATTGCATAGCCCAATCATTATTAGAGCGACTCCGCCGAAAAGCGACGGCGATAAGATAGCAACTGAAAGTAATATCATTGCGATACAAGCGCCAGATAACAGTGTGTTCATCGCAGAAATACGTTGGGCAACCATGCTGTATCCAAAACGACCAAGCAGAGAACCTGCCCAGTATAAACTCATTAATGTCGCGGCGACTGGAGCGCTGAATCCTCCAATGTTGGGGTCAGAAAGATAACTTATGGTGACGGTGCCAATCGACACCTCAACCCCGACGTAAACAAAAATAGTTGCGGCGCCAAAAAGAAACTGAGGCTGGCGCCGTAAGGTCGTTAAGTGACTACGAAATTCTTACGCTTTCAATGCTTTGGTAATCGGCGATTGTTGAGTAGTACAAAGCACACGCAAGCAAAACGAGTAAAGCGGATAGAATTAGGTAAATGTTGGATAGTCCGATGGAAATCATAGCGATACCCAAAACAATAGGACCAATGGTTGTGCCCAACGAATTGAACGTAGAAGCGATAGTTAATCTCTTAGTTTCGTTTTGCTCGTTGCTAGTTATGATGATGTATGGGTTAGCCACTACCTGCAAAGCCGCGACGCCCATAGCGGTTATAAAACGGCGCTTAAAGCAAAGAAAAAACTGTCAGTATAAAGGCTCATACACAAGCAGAGTGAGCCGAAAAATGTAAGGATAAGCGCAGTGGTAAGGCTTGCTTTATAACCTTTGCGTGCCATTAAAGCAGAAGTGGGAATGCTAATGGCAAAGGGAGCGAAATAAAAAGCCAGTTGAACGAGCATCGACTGCTCGTAACTCAGTGAAAAAGTCGATTGAAAATAAGGGACTAATATACTGTTTGCAGAGGTAAGTAGACCCCAGCTGAAAAACACAGCAGATAGAAGAATTAGCGAATAGGATGATTTGGAAACCACGAATTTATAGGCCCATATTTCTATGGACCTCCTCCGACGAATACTGATGATTAATTGCTTATCAGCAAAAATAAATAGCAAAGTTTAGGCGTTAATTGCATTATTCAAAATGTCGATAACGTGCTTTCGTTCATGAGCTTGCTGCAACGAAACACGGAAGTTTTCATGCATAAGCTTACGCGCTATTTTAGAGAAAATCTTCATATGTGAATCCTTACCTGATTCAGTGACTGTAAGCATGATAATGATATCCACATCGACATCCTCGCCCCAAGAGATAGGGTTGTCTAGGGTGAGAACGGAGACACTGTTATGAGAGACACTGGAGGATTTACAGTGAGGAATCGCTACAGAAAATCCTAGTGCCGTTGAAAATACGGCTTCTCTGTCCCAAATCGCTCGCTCTACTTCATTTGCACAACCTGTGCGTTCGTTAATCTCTAAGTTATCACAGAGTAGCTTTATGGCTTCTTCTTTCGATGCAGTAGATTGTTGAGTAAATACAAGCGCTTCATCGAGTGTTTCTTTGCCGTCACTGCTGTTGTAAAACGCTTCGACACACGCTTTCACTTGCTCGCTATTTGTTAAGGTAAGTACTTCATTAACTAAAGCTTCACACTCGTTTAGGTTAAGTCGAGTTAAGGCACGTTTGCTTATGGCAATTTCGAGGCAGCCATAGAAAACTGGATGAGTCCACAACCCAATA
>ASHK01001230.1 GCA_000695745.1 Vibrio madracius
ACCAAGTTAAGAACGTACTAGCTGCTAACCCACTAGTAATGGTTCTTCCAATCGGTCGTGAAGAAGAGTTCGTAGGTGTTGTTGACCTACTAAGCCGTAAAGCATACGTGTGGGATGACTCTGGTCTTCCAGAAAACTACGAAATTCAAGACGTTCCAGCTGACATGGTTGACGAAGTTGAACAGTACCGTGAAGAGCTTATCGAAACTGCAGTTGAGCAAGACGATGACCTAATGGAAGCGTACATGGAAGGTGAAGAGCCTTCAATCGACGACATCAAACGTTGTATCCGTAAAGGTACTCGTGACCTAGCATTCTTCCCAACATTCTGTGGTTCTGCATTTAAGAACAAGGGTGTTCAGCTAGTTCTTGACGCAGTTGTTGACTACCTACCAGCTCCAACTGAAGTAGATCCTCAACCACTGACTGATCCAGAAACTGGTGAGCCAACTGGCGAAGTTGCAACTGTATCTGCTGATGAGCCACTACGCGCACTAGCATTTAAGATCATGGACGACCGTTTCGGTGCTCTAACGTTTATCCGTATCTACTCAGGTGTAATGAACAAGGGTGACACAATCCTTAACTCTGCAACTGGTAAAACTGAGCGTATCGGCCGTATGGTTGAGATGCAAGCTAACGAGCGTAACGAACTAACTACTGCACAAGCTGGTGACATCATCGCTGTTGTTGGTATGAAGAACGTTCAAACTGGTCACACTCTATGTGATCCTAAGCACGAGTGTACTCTTGAGCCAATGATCTTCCCAGAACCAGTAATCTCTATCGCTGTTTCTCCTAAAGACAAAGGTTCTACAGAGAAAATGGGTATCGCGATTGGTAAGATGGTTGCAGAAGATCCATCATTCCAAGTTGAGACTGATGAAGATTCAGGTGAAACTATCCTGAAAGGTATGGGTGAACTTCACCTAGACATCAAAGTAGACATCCTGAAGCGTACTTACGGCGTTGAGCTAGAAGTAGGTCAACCACAGGTTGCTTACCGTGAAACTATCACTCAAGCAGTTGAAGATAGCTACACGCACAAGAAACAGTCTGGTGGTTCTGGTCAGTTCGGTAAGATCGATTACCGCATCAAACCAGGTGAGCCAAACTCTGGCTTCACGTTCTCTTCAACAGTTGTTGGTGGTAACGTACCTAAAGAATTCTGGCCTGCAGTTGAGAAAGGTTTCGCATCTATGATGGAAACTGGTGTTCTAGCTGGCTTCCCAACGCTAGACGTTGAAGTTGAACTATTCGACGGTGGCTACCACGCAGTTGACTCGTCTGCAATCGCATTCGAAATCGCAGCGAAAGGTGCATTCCGTCAATCTATGCCAAAAGCTGGCGCTCAACTTCTAGAGCCAATCATGCACGTTGACGTATTCTCTCCAGAAGACAACGTTGGTGATGTAATCGGTGACCTTAACCGTCGTCGTGGTATGATCAAAGACCAACAAGCTGGTGCTACTGGTGTTCGTATTAAAGCTGACGTTCCTCTATCTGAGATGTTCGGCTACATCGGTCACCTACGTACAATCACTTCTGGTCGTGGTCAGTTCTCTATGGAGTTCTCACACTACAGCGCTTGTCCAGCAAACGTTGCTGAAGAAGTTATTGCTAAAGCAAAAGAAGAGAAGAAGTAATTCGACTTTTCCTTTGAATGATAAAACCCGCCTTAGTGGCGTTTTTTATTGCCTTGAACACTGCCTATCGATGGTCACTCGCCAAGCGAGAACTTCAAAGGTCATTTTGGTAATACCAATAAAAAGGCGACTTTCGTCGCCTTTATCTAATCGTAATGGGGTTATTCTTCCCAAACGACGAGTTTGTCTTTAGGCCAGCTATGACCAACTTCATGGTACTTCTGCTCAAGCAAGTGGCGTTTGATTTTCAGTGTTGGTGTTAG
>ASHK01001231.1 GCA_000695745.1 Vibrio madracius
GTACAGAGAAACAATGGCAAAAAATGGGCGTATCGAGTGTTCCAACGGTGATTTTCAATGGAGAACATGGGTTTTCTGGCGCGCACCCAGTGGAAAGTTACAAACAGATCTTAGCTGAGTTAATAACTCAGGCGAATCAACGCTAGGTTACTAAAAGTATACTGGTTGCAACTTATTTCTTAGTATCCTATCTTTTTCTAACTAGTTGTGACTTCAATCTCAGGAGCCCAGATGACATACTCACAAAAACTAAAAGCGGGTGACGCTTTTCCTATATTAGAGGCAACAAAGCTTGATGGAACCAAAGTCAAGTTAGGTCAACCTCAAGGTGATGCAACATGGCAAGCGGTGTTTGTCTATCGTGGTAAACATTGTCCACTTTGCACCAAATATTTGAATGAAATTGAGACCTATAAACAAGCATTTAGTGACTCAGGTGTTGATATTTTGGCAGTCTCTGGTGACTCAAAGCAACAATTGGAGCAACACCTAGAAAAGCTCGATATCAGTTTTCCTATCGCCTATGGTCTTACGGAGCAACAAATGAAGACTCTGGGGCTTTATATATCACTACCACGCTCCGAAGCTGAAACCGACCATAACTTTGCAGAGCCGGGGTTGTTTGTCGTCAATGAACACGGCAACCTACACGTGGTAGACATATCCAATAACCCATTTGTTAGACCTGAGCTCGGTGCACTGACCCGAGGTTTGGCATGGATTCGTAACCCAGAGAACCACTACCCTATCCGTGGCACACTAGACTACTGAATCGCCAGTTCGAAATACTACAAGGCAACCATATTGGTTGCCTTGCTACGTTAAAGAGGGAGTTAGATAAATGTAGCTCTCGCTATCTTAGCTGTATCTTGTTGCTTTCAGACCATTTTCTCAACTCATCGAGAATTGTTAAAGCACTGCGCCCAAACTCGGTAAGTTCGTAGCTGACTGCCAGTGGTTTTTCATTGAGCACACGGCGTATTACCATGTTTTCACTTTCTAGCTCTTTTAGACGCTGATCGACCATCTTCTTACTAGCACCACCCAACATTCTTGAAAGGTCATTGAATCTCACTGGACCATCTTTTAGATGGTAGATAATCGATCCCTTCCATTTTGAACCAAAATCCTCATACCTTTTTCGATCGCACAAGGCTGAGCACAGGCATCAACGACGCTCTTACGCCCTTTTGGGTCAACTTCAACTTTTGCTTTCATACAGCCCCACGTCATTTTGAGAAACTAAGTAATGTAATTTTTCAGCATTGATAATAAAAACGTCACTCGTAGTTATTGAATACGCACATCGAATAAGTATAAGAGTAGGCACCTAATGGCGAGCGCCTTACGGTATATTTTAGTTACCTAGAGATTGAATACAACCAGTATACTTTTAGTAACCTAGTTGATAATGAGCTGTAACAACTAATATAAAAGTCTCCATAGACTGACTGTACAGCTATGTTTTTTTGGCCATTTCGACTAACTTTTCTCGTCACAATACATGTCTATAACTTGTATTGGAGCAGTTTTGTGTTGCGTACTCCGTCAGCACACCTCTGGACAGAAATGCCCTACATCCCTTCATGTCTAACATACTCCATATAGCCGTCATCCTCACGAAAGTGAGGATCTCATATCACGTGTAGGTAACTGAAAATATTCGATTAAGTCTCGTAATTTAACTTTTCAACGCGCTGAATGAGATCCCCTTTTCAAGGGGATGACGGTTATTTTTGGTATAGTTTGAAACTC
>ASHK01001232.1 GCA_000695745.1 Vibrio madracius
CATTTGCAACATCCATCACTGTAACGCTTCCACTCCCTTGCTCATTTCAAGTAAGTACAACCTCCACTCAACTGTCGGAAGACAAGATGGTTTTGTGAGTCACAAGACTGAATAACTGCAATAAAGTTGGTTATGCCTCTTTGAAATAGAGGTGGTGCTTTCTGTACTGGTTAGGCTCTAACAGAGTCGATATTACCAAACTCATAGCTGCCCCTTTATTGCTTACATTTATCACTCTTCACGAAACAAACACGATTAGATTAACCAACGTTTGCTAATGCAGAAGCTCATAAATTGTCACTTGATCTCCAATGAGATGAGACTATTAACTGAGTTTTTGCATTCGTCTTTAGGGCCAAAGCCCAATTTTCTAGGTATCTTCCGGTTTTGATATTAATCCGATACCTTCAGCATCAATTTGCTCTTCTTTCAGAATATTTTGTTTATGCTCACTTGCGATATAAGTGTACATGACCGGAAGAACGAACAACGTAAATAAAGTACCGACTGCAAGACCAGCGACGATAACTAATCCAATATTGTAACGTGAGGCTGCCCCTGCTCCTGTGGCAAGAAGAAGCGGTATTAACCCAGCAATCATTGCCGAGGTCGTCATTAAGATAGGACGCAATCGAATCGTAGCCGCCTCCAAGATCGCTTCATGTTTCGTGGCCCCCTTGAACATTTGCTCTTCTCTGGCGACCTCACACATAAGAATGCCGTGTTTGGTAATTAAACCGACTAAAGTAATTAAACCAACCTGTGAATATATATTAAGAGAGGTCTCTCCTGATATATGCGTCCAACCCAAAGCAATTAATGCACCGCTGACTGCAAGTGGAACAGTGAACATAATAACTAGTGGGTCGCGCACACTTTCAAACTGACTCGCTAATACTAGAAATATGATCGCCAGAGCCAACGCAAAGGTGACATAAAGAGAGCTTCCTTCTTGAACAAATTGTCGAGATTCACCCATAAAATTATAACCGTACCCCACTGGGAGATCGGTTTTAGCCAACTGTTCAAAGAACGCAATCGCCTCTCCCATCGCGACGTTAGGTGCGGGGACAGCTTCAATTGAAATCGAATTCATTTGATTAAAGTGAGGCAAAGATTTTGCCTGTCCTTCAACGGAATAACTGACCAAGCTAGACAGTGGAATAGCTCTTCCATTTTGTGCGGTCACGTAAAATTCTTCGATGAGTTTTGGATTGTCACGAAACGAGCGTTCGACCTGAGGGATCACTTCATAAGAACGACCATCTATATTGACACGATTGATATAACCGCCTCCCATCATCGTACCTAATGTTGCACCAATTTCTTCCATGGTCACACCGTAAGCGCCTGCTGCTTCTCGACTCGACTTTAAACGAACCAAAGCCCGAGTCGTACTTGAGATTCACATCGGTATAAACAAATAAAGGACTCTTTTTGGCTTTATCTAACAGCTTGTTACCAATAGCATATAACGTTTCAAAACTCGCCGGACTGGTTATAACAAACTGGATCGGTAAGCCTCCCGAAGCGCCTGGCAATGAAGGCATTTGATACGTTGTCGCAGTTATACCCGGAATTTTTTTGATTTCTTTATTTAT
>ASHK01001233.1 GCA_000695745.1 Vibrio madracius
AAAAACTCTTTTCGTTTACTATTTTTGTCTTGTTTGAAAGGGCTTTCTTTACGCACTAATACTATGACGTGGGCCGTGTTTTTCCCGCAGACACTGCAATAACGGTTTTCTCTTTTTTCCATTACGACTACCGCACTCTTTCTAGCAAGAGCAAGCTATTGATTTTGTTGATTTCTGTTAATCAACGCTACTTTAATGCAATTAGGAGCGGTGATACTGTTAACTCGGTTGCATAATTACTATGCAACCAATTAAGTTAATGCGTACAAAGGTGAGAAAGTGAGATTGGATTGGTTGTAATTAGCGCTTTTCTAGTTTTACTTGTACTTATAAAAATGGTGGTTTAAGCCGCTTTAAAACATAGTAGAGCACCACGGCGATCAAAGAATCGACACATCCTGCCATTTGCCATCAAGCAAAATACGCTGCTGCTGATATCCTGCTTCTAGAAGGACTTCTCGACACTTCTCGTGATACACACCCAAATGGTGGGGAGCGTGCGCATCGGCGTTAATTTGTACTGGGATATTCTTTGATTTGGCGTGTTTAAGGAGCCAAGGTGATGGGTAAACATCGTCGGTGGCGCCGCGTAGCATACCGCCATAGTTCACCTCCAATATCACCCCTGCCTTTGCGACTGCATCTAGTGTAGCGATGGCGACATTTTGGTACCAATCTTCTTGCTCGCTAAAGAAATCGAGTGCTTTATTGTGCTTTTTAACCAAATCGTAATGACCAAGAATATCAAACCCTCCCGCTTCGCAAAGCTCTCGAATGCGCTGGTAATAAGCTTCAATCATTGAACGAGCACTACCTTCGTGCACTTCACCCAACAACACTTTGAATTCCTCGCGGGGGCCGTCGACGCTAAGCATGGGATACTGTTCATTTGGGGCCTGTAGTGTATGAACCGACCCGATTTTATAGTCGAGCGGATACACGTCCCACTTGGCATCATTGGGTGTCGTCAAACCGGCGATAAAGTCGATTTCCAAACCTAAGTACACTTCGATGTCTGAGCGCGCTTTTTGTTCTTGAATGGCAGCGACATAAGCATCTAGGTTCTCCCGGCAACATACAAAAGTCATTGTCGAAGGGCAAAGGGGCATGAGAACTAAAACCCACCGATTGAAAACCAAGGGATAGCGCTTTATCCACCATCTCTTTGGGTGTGCCTTTGCCATCACAATAGTGACAATGCATATGGTAATTGCTTAGCAACATGGTTGACTCCTCTAACCCTATTAACCCTTCTTTTATCTATGGGTATAGTAACCGTGCGCAATCTTCAAGCAAGCAATAACTGCCTTCGCTTGATGGTGATTTTTGTAAGGGACGATGATAAATCATCACACAAAAATAAAGCCGCAGAGCGAAACCCCTGCGGCTGCAATATGACCCGTTAACAACAACGGATTAATAGTATTGGGTGCGCTCCGCTAAACCGAACTGTCGACGGAAACAGTTTTCGCTCATTGGATTGTTAGCGTATTTACCAATACCCGTTGTCCATAGTTCCTCATCTTTCCCATCCATTTTGGTACCTTGTAGGCAATGAAGCGAATGAATCAGCTCATGAGCAAGCACCACATAAGGTTCGGCTTTTTCGCCTTTACGCGTCATCACCTGAACGTTGGTAAAATGCATGTAACACACTGAACCCGTGGCGTTGGTGGCCGCGGTTTTATTCACTGCCGAGTTGTGACTACCACCAGCCATCCAAAACGGGCAGCCTTGAGGGGCAAATT
>ASHK01001234.1 GCA_000695745.1 Vibrio madracius
CTTCATTAAACTGAATAGATTGGGGATTAAGCAGGCGATGCACCGACTCAACAAACATCAATAACGCCACAATGCCTAACGCGATTGCACTGGTATATCCACCTAGCACACTCACTTTTCCCGTGCCAAATGAAAACTATCGTTACTCTGATGCTTTTTGGCATAACGGTAGGCAAACAGGGTAATACAGAATGCCGCTGCATGGGTCCCCATGTGCCAACCATCCGCTAGCAACGCCATCGAGCCATAAACCGTGCCAGCCACTATCTCCACCACCATGGTCGTTAAGGTAAGAAGCAAAACGTAGAAGGTCCGCTTTTCACCATGATGATTGTGATTAGAAAAATTGTGAGTATGGGTAAGCGTGTGATTCGGTGCAGTCATAACATTGTTTGATAATCAAAGTATTTGATTTAAATTTAGTTTGATCATCAAACAATGTCAATGTTCGATTTGAACCAAAGTCGCTGCCTTAGCGCGTTTAAGACTCAAATCGAGAGGAGGCTCGGCACAAAGACATGATAATGCCAAAGCAAATTCCTTGAGTGATCATCGCCGTCCCACCATAGCTAAAGAAAGGCAGTGGGCTACCCATCACTGGCAATATCCCGCTGACCATTCCAGTATTAATAAACGCATAGAGGAAGAAACTTAGCGCCAATGAGCCCGTAACTAAGCGACTATAAGCGTGATGACAATGGCAAGAGAGCCACAGTGTGCGAAGCGTAATAAACAAGTACAGTGACAGCAGCAACACACTTCCGACAAATCCCCACTCTTCGGCATAAGCAGAAAAAATAAAGTCGGTATGGCTTTCAGGGATAAAACCCAGTGAGCTTTGCGTTGCATTGGTCCAGCCTTTACCGGTAATACCACCTGAGCCAATGGCGATATGTGACTGAATAATTTGATAGCCAGAGCCTAATGGATCACTTTCAGGGTTTAGAAATTGTAAGATACGTTTCTTTTGATAGGTCTCAATGACGAACCACCAGAGCACTGGAATCATCGTCGCCACCAAGCCGACAAAGCCACCAATGATCTTCCAGCTCATACCCGCGAAATAGAGTACAAACAGCATATAGATCACGCCAAAGATCGCCCCATCTAAGTCAGGTTGAACAAAAATAAGTCCGGCGGGAATAGCCGTCAGTATCATGGCGTAGACAATTTTCATCCCTGTCGGTCTCTCTCCATCTTGCTGGATGAACCATGCCACCATCATAGGAATAGCAAGTTTTACCAGTTCAGAGGGCTGAAAACGAAATCCAGCAATACTTAACCAACGCTGAGAGCCATTAGAACTGTCACCCGCCAATACGACAGCTACCAACAAAGTGACCGTAAAGAAATACAAATATGGTGAAAATCGGCGATATTGCTTAGCGGGAATGGATGACATGAACGCTATACACAACAAAGAAAGCAGACATCGAATCAGG
>ASHK01001235.1 GCA_000695745.1 Vibrio madracius
TCTCAATGCAACAAAGCAACTCGCAACGGAGCAACTTGTTCCACTGTGTCAGCAGTACGTTGTCGTTACCCAAGGGTTTATTGGTTCTGATGCCGACAATGAAACGACAACACTTGGTAGAGGTGGCAGTGATTATAGTGCAGCCCTCATTGCCGAAGCAGTGGGTGCGGCTGGGTTAGAAATATGGACCGATGTTCCTGGTATTTATACTACCGATCCTCGCATTGCACCCAATGCACGTCCTATTCCTGAAATCAGTTTTAGCGAAGCTTCTGAAATGGCGAACTTTGGCGCTAAGATCCTTCATCCTTCAACACTTTTACCAGCATTACGCCACCAAATTCCTGTGTTTGTCGGCTCATCAAAAGCACCACAAGAAGGTGGTACTTGGGTACGACAATCCGTAGAAAGCGCCCCTCTATTTAGAGCTTTAGCGCTGCGCAACAACCAAACTATGGTGACATTACGCAATCCTAAAATGTTCCAAGCTTATGGTTTTTTAGCCGATGTATTCACTGTACTAGCAAAGCATAAGATCTCTGTAGATTTGGTTACGACCTCAGAGGTCAGTGTTTCGCTAACATTGGATCAGACTGATACATGTGGGGGAGCGCCTGAACTTCCTGCTCAAGCACAAAAAGAACTAGAGCAACTTTGTACGGTCGAGGTAAAACAAGGGCTAAGCTTAGTTGCCTGATTGGGAACAACATGAGCGAGACAAAAGGCTCTGCAGCTGAAGTATTCGATACGCTAGACGCATTTAATATTCGTATGATCTGCTACGGTGCAAGCCCACATAACTTATGCTTCTTGTTAGATGAAGACGAAGCAAAACAAGCGGTTAAAGCTCTTCATGAAGAGCTGTTTGAATAATAATCTAATGAAATGGCCTCGTTGTTAAACGGGGCTTTTTTATACCAGATAGCGCAGTATAGAAAGTTAGATAAGATATCTTCAGGCAATAAAAAACCCGACGCTTTCGCATCGGGTTCTCTAATAAGTGGCGGAGTGGACGGGACTCGAACCCGCGACCCCCGGCGTGACAGGCCGGTATTCTAACCAACTGAACTACCACTCCGCAG
>ASHK01001236.1 GCA_000695745.1 Vibrio madracius
GCGATAGAGTTAGAAACTCCACAAAAATACAAGAAAGCGAGTTCTACTTTCTCTATGCCTGATACATGTTTTTTTGATGCCTCTACGATATCAGAAACGTCTTCACCTGGTATTTTGATTAATGCCATTTCATCCAAAGCACCCTTTCCAGAATCCTTTAGCTTTAATCTTAACCTGCTGATTGATTCTTCAACTTTATTTTCTTTACGGTACTTCACTGGTACTCGACGATAAGACTGAACTGCATTTTCATAGAATGTAGCCGCAACCATATTTGAACTACTACTTCGATCATCACCCTCTTGTTCCCATGAAGCTGCGATACTGAGTAAAGCATTTAACCAAGCGGTATCATCACCGAGCTGTTTGAATTTACCAACTGAAAATTCTAAATATGATCGAGCTGCGTGATAGTTACTCTTTGATAAGAATGTTTTCCCATGGTCTAATGACTTAGTCGCTATTCTTTCACTTTCAATATCAGCGAGCCCAAGCTCATCTAAAAAACGAGCTAGCCATAGAAACATAAATTGAGATTCACCAACCAATGAATCAATTGATTTTATTATAGAACCCTCAATTTTTTTCAATCGATCGCCCGCGCCACCACGTAATTGAATAGCTAAGCGCGCAGCACGTTCCCAATAATCATCCACTCCCGCTTTCCAAGTGTCAGAGTTGATTTCAAAAGACATGTAGCAATCAATTGCTAAACGAGCATTTTCAATATTTCGTGGCTTACTTAACAACCAAAGGATATCTGCCAATCTTCCTTTCAAAGAAATTATTTTGATGTAAGGTAATAATTTGCTGATAATTATTAGGTCATTATCGGTTATATCATCTAAATTTGGTGTTCGCTTATCTCCCATGATCATGTATGAATCATAAGGTGAATTAAGACTTTTAGGGATCATCATCATAGAGCAAATCGAACCTAATAAGTGACAGAGTTTAGCTAATTCAAGTTCACCTCTTTCCTTGAATACACTAGCTTGTTTAAGCAGTACATGATGATTACTAGATTCAATTACATCATTCGGTATTATTTCATAATCAAACTCAGCAATAACAGCGTCATTTATTTCTAATTGATCTTCATAATCACAATTATTCATTTTTCTCTCTCAATTAAATACTAATTTGATTCAAACTCTGTACTAAAAACACATAACGCCCAATTAAGGTGTGAAGCACGCGACCACAACACTCAATTTGACCATCGTAATCACTACACTCAACCCAAACCAAAAATGCCAAGCGTGCTGAATCACTCTTAAATTGTTTGTTAAGTGCCACTTTTTAGGTGACTACTCCTTACTAAATCGTGCTTCAAACGTAGTCCAAACATTATATAAATGAGGATGAGATGTACTTAGTGGCTCTGACTTGAGTTCATTGCCAAGATGCATTTCAATAGCTCGTAGCTGATCGTAATCACGATTACTCAGTACTTCGATTTGTTGAAGCAAGAATGCCTTTACCTCATCGAGTGACGGCCTTTCTTCTGGACTTATAGATAGCATTGACTGAATAAAATCTTTATATTTACTATCAAGGTTCTGCACTTGATCTATGATGCAACAGCCATTTTTGATCCATTTCTTCCATTCGTTGCTTCTCACCCACTTTTTAGTATTACCCTCTTTAGGCTCAGGCCAAAAGTCATCTAACTTAATACCTACAGGGTGAAAGCCATTAGTTAAAAACTCATATAAGATTACACCTAGAGCAAAAATATCTGTTTTCTCAGATAATTCCTCATGATTCCACTGCTCTGGTGCTACATATGGCCTTGTGCCATCATAATTACCATAGTTCCTAAACGCATTGGCTAAACCAAAGTCAGCAACCAT
>ASHK01001237.1 GCA_000695745.1 Vibrio madracius
ATGACCAATGCTTCAGCGAGAATAACCACCGCGAAAATTGTCACTAAAACCATTGAGACTTTCTGCCATTCGAATAGGTTTTGAGCATCGTTAAGAACCACTCCGATTCCCCCCGCCCCGACTAAGCCAAGCACCGCAGATTCGCGTACGTTGATATCCCAACGAAATAACACAATCGAATAAAAAGCCGGCATTACTTGAGGCCAGTAACCTTTAACAATCACACTCATCCAAGACGCACCTGTCGCTCGCAATGCCTCAATAGGTCCCATGTTCACTTCAGCAATGGCTTCCGACAGCAGTTTCCCTACAAAACCGACGCTGCGGATCGCAATAGCCATAATGCCAGCAAGAACACCGGGGCCAAACAGTGCAATAAACAATAACGCCCAAACCAACGAGTTCACAGAACGCGAAGACACTAAGAAGAACTGAGCAATCCAGTTTAACGTTTTACTTGGTGTTATATTCGGTGCATTAAGCAGCGCGAGAGGTATTGCAAAGATCAGAGTAAATAGTGTACCTAGTGTTGCGATATGCAGCGTTTCTATCATCGCTCCATGAATGGTTTGCGGGTAGAAAGCAGTAATCCAAAGGCACCATGCGCTGAAACATGTCAGCAAATTGCGCTGGCGCGTCATACAAAAATTCGGGAATCACTTCCACCGTTTGCCATGACCAAACGATGGCAGAGACCAGACACAAATACACAGCGAAGCGGGCAATTCGTTCGTTGGGAGTAAAGCGTTGCCACTCTTTATCAATAGCTGCTGTAGTCATTAGAAGATTCTCCTCACGATATTAGACAAGAACTCGCCAACCAAAATGAGTGCAATAATGGTGATGAGAATGGCAGCGACAAAATCATAGTCAAAGCGTTGGAATGCAGAGAACAAGGTGCCGCCAAGTCCACCAGCACCAACGATCCCCACCATGGTTGAGTTACGCAAGTTGGAGTCAAGCTGATAACTGGCAAAGCCGATGAAGCGAGTAAACACTTGTGGCATTACCGCGTATAAAATCACGCTGACAAAACTTGCTCCGGTTGCTCGAATTGCCTCTACTGGCTTAAAGGAGATCTCTTCTATCGCCTCAGCAAAGAGCTTGGCAATGAACCCGATGGACGCGAACACCAGCGTCAAAATACCCGCCAATGCGCCAAACCCAACCGCTTTAACAAACAAGATGGCAATAATGACTGGGTGAAACGAACGACATAATGCGATAAAGCCTCGCACCGGAGTAGACACAATCAAAGGCATTAAGTTTCTTGCAGCGAGTAAACCCAAAAAGAGCGAAATAACGATGCCGAAAAAGCTTGAAATGATCGCTATCTGCAAGCTCTCCGCTAAACCACTCAATAACAGGTTAGTGCGAGAAAAAATCAGGTGGAATCATACGAGAGATCAGTCGTTCACTCTCACCAAAACCTATGATTAATCGGTCAAATGTCAGACCCAATGTCGACACGCTGTAAAACAGATACGCCACAACCGCAACAACAATCGCGCGACTTGTCCACGACGGTTTGAATGGGTTTTCAACATTGATTTTTGCGCTCGGAGTTAGTCCAGCCATGACTCACCTCCATAAATGATTTTTAGATCTTCTTCGGTAATTCCCTCAGGGCTGCCGTCGTAATGTACCTTGCCGTTGCACATGCCGATAATGCGTTTTGCAAATCGCTTCGCTAGATTAACGTCGTGAATATTAACCAGAACGGGAATATTCTTCTGCTCAGCAAAGGTCTCCATCAGCTCCATGATTTCTACAGCGGTTTTGGGGTCCAAAGACGAAGTCGGTTCATCGGCAAGCAGAATATAAGGGTCTTGCATCACAGCTCTTGCAATACCAACGCGTTGACGCTGACCACCAGACAGGCTATCAGCTCGCTGGTTAGCAAAATCTTGTAAACCAACAAAATTGAGCAGTTCGAATGCTTTAGCAAGATCCTCTGAAGAGTATTTACGTCGCCACGCATTCCAGGCACTCATGTATCCAAACGGCCGCTTAGTACGTTCTCAATCACCGTTAAACGTTCCACCAAATTATACTCTTGGAACACCATACCTATGTGTCGGCGCTGCTTTCTCAACTCTTGGCCCTTTAGCTTGGTTAGGTCTTCTCCTTCAAACAGGATTTCACCGGAGGTTGGGTCGTTGAGACGATTGATGCATCGAAGTAAGGTACTTTTACCCGTGCCAGAGGGGCCAATGATCGCGATAATCCCCGGTTCATCGATATCAATATCGATCCCTTTTAGGATTGGCTTACCTGCGACATATTCATGGAATAGGTTATTGATTTTGATTCCGTCGTAGCTTGCTACAGCCATACTGCTTTCCTTGTGCTTACCCTAATTCGCTCTTGATTGTTCAGCGTCTTAGGAAAATTTTGAATGAACTATGCCCTACCCGTGAGGGCATAGTTAACAAAGATCTCGTGGTTTAAATTAGGGGGAGTTATTGAGTGCCAGCTTGCTTTGCTAGTTCCGCAGCTTTCTTCTTAGCACGCTTCGCCGCATCTTTCTCAGCCAACTTCTTCAGACCCGCCTTGGTGTAAGCCGTACCCGTCGCATGTGCGATATCACGAATCACACCCCATTCCTCTTGATAAGTGATTGGTGAGAAACGGTCAGCGCCTTTAAACGAAGCGCTCATTTCTGGGGTAAAGCGGTAACTAAAGAATGCTTCTTTTATTTTATCAACCAACTCTGGCTTCAGGTTATAAGAGTACCCAAATGCTGAAGTTGGGAAGCGAGGACTGCGGTAGATGATTTTCAGTTCTGAATCGTCAACACGACCCGCTGCAACCATACGGTCATAGACGTCTGACGCCACTGGTGCAGCGTCATAGTCGCCGTTGTAGACGCCAAGAATGGATTGGTCGTGTTTACCGGAGTAAAGCACTTTGTAGTCTTGGTCAGGGACAAGTCCTTCAGCAGGGAAAAGTGCGCGTGGTGCTAGGTTACCAGAGTTGGATGAAGCAGAAGTATGTGCAACCTTTTTACCCTTCAAATCAGACATGTCGTCAATACCACTGTCTTTGCGAACGATAGTGATCAAGTTGTAGCCTTGAAAGCCCGCTTCGTCACCTTTTACTGCAATCGGTACATAACCTGCCAAATTTACAGCGTAACCCGTAGGACCCGTTGAAAAACCTGCAACGTGAAGACGACCAGAACGCATCGCTTCAACCTGAGCCGAGTTCGAGTGCACCGTATAGTAGATTACGCGCTTACCTGTAATCTTACTCAAGTGCGCTTGGAAGTCAGCAAACGCGTCTTTGTACAATGCCGGATCTTCTACTGGCGTGTAGGTAAAGACCAAGGTACTTGGGTCAATCCACTCATCGGCATTCTTTGGTGAGTCGGCGACCAAATCGTTATTCTCATCACAGTATCTATCGTCAAGTACGCCGCG
>ASHK01001238.1 GCA_000695745.1 Vibrio madracius
AGGTTTCGTTCGAAGCTAACTGCGAGACTTTACCTTTGACACTTTGTAGCGCAAACACGGCTCCAGACTCGGAGAGGCCTGTGATCTGTTTCAGTCTTTCTTCGCTGATGCCTTGTTTTTCAAACTCATTCAACGCTGCTAGCAACTCATTGTATAGTGTTTTTAGACCATCTTTATCTGTAGAAGCGCCCATGGCGTACACGTAAAAGTTACAAGCCAACTCATTACAATCATTAAATGCTCCGGCATCGAGCGCCTTTTGCGTTTTGATCAACTTCTGATACAGCAAACTGTTGGTGCCACCACCAATGGCATCAGCCATGGCTTCAAGTACAGCTTGGTCTTTTGCGCCTCGATAGCTTGTCGTAGGCCAACCAATGACGACCATCGGCTGGCGAATGCGATCTTCTAATGTGACATAACGATCATTGGGCAGCACAGCTGGCTGTTTCGGTGCTTTATCGACTTCAGGACCTTTGGGGATAGAGCCAAAGTATTTTTCTACCCATGCCAATGTTTGCGCTTTGTCGATGTCACCACCAATAGTCAGCACCGCATTGTTTGGTCCGTACCAGCGTAGGAAGAACGCTTTGAGATCATTCACGTCAACGCGATCAAGATCTTCAACGTAACCAATTGGCTGCCAAGAGTATGGGTGTCCCTCTGGGAACATGGCTTCACCCATTTTCTCCCAAATCAGCCCATAAGGGCGGTTGTCGTAGTTTTGAGCACGTTCGTTTTTAACCGTATCACGCTGAATTTCAAATWTTTTCTGAGAGACCGCTCCGAGTAAAAACCCATACGATCCGCCTCTAACCACAGCATCTTCTCTAATTGGTTAGAAGGAACCGTTTCAAAATAATTGGTTCGATCGCGAGTCGTTGTACCGTTTAAAGTACCACCAGCTTCGGTAATGATTTTAAAATGTTGCTGGTCACCAACGTGCTCTGAGCCTTGAAACATCATATGTTCAAAGAAATGTGCAAAACCGGATTTTCCTACTTCTTCGCGGGCCGAACCTACATGATAGGTAACATCCACATGCACCAATGGGTCGGAGTCATCGTGGTGCTAAAATG
>ASHK01001239.1 GCA_000695745.1 Vibrio madracius
GCACCGCATCCATGAGATCAACCGTCTGACCAGAATGAGAGACCACCAACACAACGTCTTGGTCTGTCATAATGCTCGCTGACATCAGCATTAAGTGACGATCTTTAGGGACTGACGATTTAATACCGATACGTAGCAGCTTATGCTGAAAATCTTCACAAATTATGCTCGATCCACCCACTGCGAAAAGCTCAATATTACGCGCTTTTAGAAGCGCATCCGCCGCGGCATCGACCATTCCAACATCCACAAAATTGAGGATCTCAGTCAGAGCATTAATGGAGTTTTGCAGCACCTTTGACACTATCTTTTCAACACTATCATCTGGCAACAAACGCTCACTTGGTGCATAAGATTGGGCTTCGCTCTGCTCATAAAGCGACTCTTTCAGCTGTTTAAATCCACTAAAGCCCAATTTCTTCGATACTTTGACAATCAGTGCAGGAGAAACACTTAACCGTTCGGCAACCTCATTTATTGAGGTCGATTTTTGCAAGAAATGTGGCTGCAAAAAGTTTTCAGCTATCGATTGTTCCGTCTTAGTCAGCGACGGCATCATCATGCGTATATTGGGGATTACCTGATTCGAGTTCACAACTTTCAACACAGCTCTCAAAGTATTTCCTTCATTATAACCCTAAAACTACTGGATTTTCTGCACCTGTCAGCGACGAGTGTGCACTTGAATCACTAAACCTCTAATGTCCAATGCTGGTAGCTAACCGCTTGGTCACTTTCGAATCGAAAGCCACATTGCAAATCATTGTCCATTGCTGCACCAAAGAATCGACTGCTCATCACAGCCCGACCACCATTAATAAAGACTTCAACAGATGAATGGTCACGCATCAGTTGCAATGACGATACTCGACCTTGCCATGTTTTTTCTTCCCAGCGACCCGTTTTCAGATTCTTGCGTCGAGTGGTGATATCCGACGGCGTGACCCATAGTGACAAATCATCAGAGAGATCAATCTTGATGTTGGCACCGTCAATATCTTGCAGCAACAATTCTGCACTTAAGCCAGCTAGAGCGTTGGACGAGCAGGTTCCTGATAACTGGTTGCGGCGCAACGTCGTTAACTCTTCAACAGGTAGTTGTAACAGCTCACCGTTGACAATGGTTAATTTGCGCGGGCAAGTCATCTGGTGAATCCAACCATAGTTAATCGTTGGCTGATAAGGCTCAAACTCATCCGGTTTACCATCCAACCAAACAATCAATA
>ASHK01001240.1 GCA_000695745.1 Vibrio madracius
AGCCTGATGGGTACAATACCCCTTGCTCAAGTTTTTCAGCCGAGTCCTTGTCAAGTGAGTAGGTCCACTTCCCATTTTGATCTACGGTGAGAGTACCAAGGTTTCCATTTGGATTGAGGACTGTCCATGTAAACTGGTCGTCGATATCTATATCTGAAACAGCAATCACACCATCTTCAACGGTGTGAAGATCTTCCGTCAAAGTTGCTGAACTATCACCATTCAATGTAAAAGTATCATTGGTGCCTTCAACAGTAATCGTGATGTTTTGAGTGCGAGTTCCACCATTTCCGTCATCGACTTGAACCGTAAATACTTCTTTTTCTATTTGACCTTCCGATAAAGAATCGGCTTTATCGTTGTCCAGAATGTACTTCCAAGTACCTGAATTTGGATCAATCGTAAACGAACCATACTTCCCTTCTGAAGACCCAAGTAAAGACCATTCGTGAGTGTCTGAGGTATCTTTATCTTTTGGATTTAAATCACCGGTAGTGCTCACTTCACTAGTGATACTTTCAGCATTTTCCTTAACACTCCCAGCCTTATCACCTTTAATACTTGGTCTATCGTTGGTACCCGTAATAGTGATAGTAATCACCTCAGAAGTAGATCCATCCGCAGAATAAACACGGAATGACTCCTGCATAGTTTCGTCTACTGCTAGGCTTTGAATGGCTTTGAGTTTGGTGTCAACTTTGTAGTCCCAATCACCTTGTGCGTTAATAGTGAGCGTACCTAGCGTTGAGCCAATAGATTCAACGTTAGTATTGAAGTGACTTTCATTAGCATCAATATCTACAATTCTTAATGAGCCACCATCTGTGATGAATTTTGTTCCACCTTCATTAGTGATCTGTCGGTCTTCTACCACATCCCCAGTATTTGTTCCCGATATAATAGGCTTATCGTTAGTACCATGAATCGTTACTTCAATGGTCTCGGTTTTGGAACCATCAATTGAAGTCACGGTGAAACGTTCTACACGGGTTTCACCTTCACCTAACTCTTGTACTCCTGGAAGAGAATTCGATACTTGATAAGACCAGTCACCGTCTTCGGTGATCGTCAAAGTACCTAATGGTTGCTGCCCATGATCATTCGCTACTTTGGTTACCACGGTGCTGAATTTGTTTTCACCGGCATCCTTATCACTAATACTC
>ASHK01001241.1 GCA_000695745.1 Vibrio madracius
ACCGATACAGAGACATCACCCACCACTAAAGTGTCGTCCGCCATACCCGCCGAACGACGAATCAGCGCACTCATACGTGCCAACAGCTCTTCGAGTTGAAACGGCTTAACAAGATAATCGTCCGCACCATGATTGAGCCCATAAACTCGGTCATTGAGTTCATCACGGGCACTAAGAATCAAAACGGGTGTCTTATCCCCTTTGCTGCGTAATTCTTTAAGGACTTTCAAACCGCTAATACCTGGTAAGGAGATATCAAGGATGACCAACAGAAAACTGTCCGTTTGCAGCGCGTGAAGCGCACTTTCACCCGATGTTACCCAATCTGCAGTATAGTGATGTCTGGCAAGAGAAGCGGTTATCGCATTGCCGAGCATAAGGTCATCTTCAACTAATAATACGCGCATGTTATCTATCTCTGTTCTGTATCGTGACCTATTTAGCAGTGAGAAAGGAAGGTCACAGGCGATGGTTTTTGTTCACGGATCCTCACGGCGTTCATCCATCTGCGTCAACATTTCCGTATTGGAGAGAACAACGCCAAATATGGAATTCAATCAAACTAACAAGCCAGACTTAAAAAACATTTAATAAACGGTAAAACGTGTATTTTTGCCCATTTCATTACCAGCGTAGAGTTCGAAAGCCTCTGATTGTATAAATCATGTTGAGCATGCTAGAAACTGAGCTCGTCTTGAACTTACCATACAGCAACGTTCATCAGGAAAGCGGATCTTTAGCTATTTGAACAACGTCTCATGATTTAGCTTTAGAAACGGGCGCCCAAAAGCACTTGCGTCATTGATAGCAGTCCTCAACCATTGCTTTAATTGTTCAGTTACCTACTCAGATAAATCATGCCGCCCTAAAATGGCATTAATGTATCGCCATCATCACTGCCTGGTATCCACAGTCACAACCGCAGACAACCCGTTATCGACTCGAACAGAATGGTTGAAGACAATCTTTACCGGTACACGTTGTACCACTTTAGTAAAGTTGCCCGTGGCATTATCCGGAGGGAGCAAAGCAAAGGTCGCACCGGTGGCTGGCGATACACTATCAATTCGCGCTGAAAAGGTTTTCCCGGGATAAGCATCAATTGTCACCGACACAGGCTGTCCCTTATGCATACGAGATTTTTGCGTTTCTTTAAAGTTCGCTAAAATCCAGGGCGTACGGTCCGACACAATACTCACAATAGATTGCCCCGGTTGCACCATCATACCAATTTGCAGGTTACGATTACTGATCACGCCATCTATTGGCGCTACGATGCGGGTGTATCCTAATTCAAGCTTCGCCTGTGACAAGCTTGCAGTGGCTTGCTTGACCATCGCATCGGACTGCTCTATCCCACTTTCTAGCACCGATAACTTGTCTTGCTGCGTTTTCAAGCTAGCCTTAGCTTCATGATACGCCGCTTCATCTACTTTATAGGCCGACGCACCGTTATCACGTTCACCCTTGGAGACATAATTTTGCTTCTCTAAAGCCTGTAAGCGCTTGTATTGTTGAAGTGAATATTGATATTTCGCCTTCGCAGAGGTGACCTTGCTCTGGTACTCTTGAATGACACTTTTTTGCATCTTATACGCTGCGGCCGCGTTTGATTGCTCAGCACGACTTTGCGCCAGCGTCGCTTCCGCGAGCTGCTCTTTAATCACCAGTTCACGATCATCGAGCTGCGCCAGTACATCACCTTTTTTGACCT
>ASHK01001242.1 GCA_000695745.1 Vibrio madracius
TTTGACCTAGAAGCAGGGCAAACTATTGGTTTTATTGGCAAAAATGGCTCAGGAAAATCGACATTGGCACGCATGCTTGCAGGTGTCGTCGAGCCAACTGCTGGAGAAATTCGTGTTAACGGCGATTTGCTGGAACACAAAGATTATTCCACTCGCTGCAAGCTAATTCGAATGATATTCCAAGATCCGAATACCTCTTTGAATCCACGAATTCAGATCGGTCGTATTTTGGAAGGCCCGTTAAAACGAAATACGAATATGTCGCCAGAGGCGCGTATGCGACGGGTAAAAGATACCTTAGTACGGGTTGGTTTACTCCCTGAACATGCTTACTTTTATCCGCAGATGTTGGCAACAGGTCAGAAGCAGCGTGTTTGCCTCGCTCGTGCTTTGATCCTTCAACCATCCATTATCGTTGCTGACGAAGCATTAAATGGTCTCGATATGGCGATGCGCTCACAGATCATCAACCTATTCTTAGAGCTTCAAGAAGAAATGGGCGTTGCATTTGTCTACGTATCACAACACCTGGGTATTATTAAACACATCACTGATAAGGTTATGGTGATGCACGAAGGTGACGTGGTGGAATACGGCAACACCAATGATATTATGACCAACCCACAGCATATCGTGACGCAGCGTATGGTAGAGAGCCACTTTCGTAAACACCGATGCACCGATAGGCGCTTTGCTAAAGGGCAACAGCACTCGATGTGCAGACGAAAAAAGCCAGCTATACAAGCTGGYTTTTAGCAATTGAAACGCTTAGCGTCGAGTCTTAGAGCGAGCGCTTTGCTCACCAGCCGACTTTTTGTTGCGACGCTGCTGGTTACTGCGACCTTTCGGTGCATTCGCACGCTCTTCATGACGGCGCACTGCACGACGAATCTTCTGACTACGTGAACGTTCACGCTGACGAGAGGTATTCTGACTAAGATCAAGCATCGTTTCTTTCTCTGGACGAAGCTCAACAAGCTCACGAAGGTAGTTCACCTCTTTAAGCGTTAATTCCATCCAACCACCACGAGGTAGTTTCTTGTCCAGATAGATGTCACCATATCGAACACGTTTCAGGCGGCTAACCGTTGTTTCTTGAGATTCCCAAAGACGGCGAACCTCACGGTTACGACCTTCGTTGATGACGACATAGAAAGTATGGTTCATACCTTCGCCACCAGCGTAAACTACGTCTTCGAAGCGAGCCATACCGTCTTCAAGTTCAACACCATTTACCACGTTGCGAACTTTCTGTTCGTTGATCTCGCCAAATACACGGACCAAGTACTCACGTTCAACTTGACGGCTTGGGTGCATCAGACGGTTTGCTAGTTCACCATCTGTTGTGAAAAGAAGTAGACCTGATGTGTTAGCATCAAGGCGACCAACAGAGATCCAGCGTGAACCGCGGATCTTAGGTAGGCGGTCGAATACCGTGCGACGTCCTTCAGGATCGTGGCGAGTACATAACTCACCTTCTGGCTTATAATAGGCCAACACTCGACAAACCACTTCTTCTTGGGCTTTGGCTGAAACGGTATGACCATCAATACGGATAACCGCACTTTCGTCTTCTAGACGTTCACCTAGTCTTGCTACCTGACCATTAACACTCACGCGCCCAGATTTAATTAGGGCTTCAAGTTCACGGCGTGAACCATGGCCTGCGCGAGCAAGCACCTTTTGTAATTTTTCGCTCATTTACCTACCTATAATGTCGTCTTCACAGACGTCGAAACCAGATAATGCGACCTTAAAAATCGCGGTCGCACATTATCGCAAAGAATTCTGTTAGACGCACCAAGTTTCTTACCTTAATTGGTAAGAAAACATTGACCTATTATTGGAATGGCGTTGGGTCGCCAGCCCCAGTTCTCAGGACCTTCGCTTCATCATCGCTAAAGTCGATAACCGTGGTAGGCTGCTCACCTAAGTAGCCACCATTCAATATGCAGTCGACCGCATGTTCTAATTTGTCACGGATCTCTTCTGGATCAGATTCAGTCACCTCATTACCCGGCAGAATAAGAGACGTTGACATTAATGGCTCACCTAACGCTTCCAACAAATCTAGAGCGATTTGATTATCCGGTACACGAATACCAATCGTTTTACGCTTTGGATTCATCAAGCGACGAGGCACTTCCTTAGTTCCTTTAAAAATAAAGGTG
>ASHK01001243.1 GCA_000695745.1 Vibrio madracius
AATATGGGTATGAATATCAGTTATCACCACTCTATACCGTTGGTGTTGGTTTTATTGCAGACTACTTTCAATTCTCGGTTGATTACGATCTAAATACGGAGAAGAAATTTAGCAGTTTCGATGACGATACTAGAATGTTGAGAGCTGGTGTTGAAGTGGATCTGGCAAGACAGGTCCAACTTAGGGAGGGTATATGAAAAATATGGCGCGAGATTCTGAGGGCACCCTCACTGCGGGTATTGGTTTACGCCCGCTCAACATTATCGAAATGGATATTGCGGCAAGTTATACATCACCCCAAGCTATGGGAGCTTCAATCAATTTTATTGCGACTTATTAACGTTAATTTTCTTGCCAGCAATTGCAAATAGTCTATAGTCCTCTCATTAGTTAATGTCCAAATTAGTGGGAGGACGAGATGTTCGATGATTTATCCCTTAGCCATGAAGAGCAACAAGCAGCAGTTGAGAGAATTCAAGAATTGATGAAGCAGGGGATTAGCACTGCTCAAGCAATAAAAATTATTGCTCAAGAGATCCGAGAAGAAAAAGCCGAAGCGAGCAACGACCAATAAAGTTAACCTTTCAAGAACTGTTCTAATCAATAAGYCCTTTATAGGCTTTTTTTGTATCCAATTTCAATGTATGCAATTTTCGAATACATCAATTAAGTCGCAAGAATAACCTAATATGATGCAGTGTAAAAATCACTGAATGATTAACTTTGCCTATTTAAAAACAGCAACTTATGGTGGAATAATATGCTACAGTCAATCATCCATTTGCTGGGCTTGTAATTTAATTACATGGATACAGAATTACATCTTATCTGGCAGTGGTTTATTCTGCCGAAGAATACTGGGCTAAACAGTAAGTGAGTGGTTACGGATATCGTGGGATCTAAAATGTATCTTTTGGGATCCAAGTTAGATTGCAGTGAGTGTTCGTTCGTAAAATCAGATAGGTTTACGGAGGACTAGAACACAATCTATTGGATGATAAGAATGTTACGGTGTAACGTGTTTATTTATCTAAGATTGTTATTACGGGCAGTAGCACAGTGCCTAGGTTCTCAAACAGGTATGTCATTGTCAGGCACATCGGAATGAAGAAAAGGTCGTTTACCCAATAATGGTGTTTTGGTGGACTCAAACGACCTTAGTTAATCAAACGTATGTGTTACCAATGAATGCTCAATATATCGTGATTAACATGCAAATATTGAACATCTCACATAAATCTATCATCATAATTAACTCCCAACATTTCGGCTATTTTCCATAGTAAGGTTATAGACTAGGATAATTTTTGAGGTAGTCGCAAAATGAGCGTCACGTGGATGAGCATGAATGTCAGCGCCGATTAAGATGAGGCAAACCAATCGGGATATAAGCCATTTATTTGAATGAGATCGCTAAGACACCAAGTCGAAGCCAAACTCTGAGCACCATCAATAGCCAGTTGACTCAGTAGACATCTGACATGTCGAGTAGAGATATTTAAAGTATTGGCCGCGTTTATTTGTCGAGAGCGATTTTCCTCGCACATCCGTCAGAACTTTGGATCGATTGAGCTCGTGATTGCTGATAGTAATCAACCTCAATTAAGGTCGTCATAGGCAAACAACGAGTTACGCACAGGAGGACATTTCAAAGTTGTTCAAGCTGGACATAGACCATATTGCCTTTACATGTAAGTGCGTATTATCTATCTTATGTTAAATATGATGTGCACGAGATTGAAATCTTTTCTTTTTAACCACTTGCCTACTTCGTTTAGGCCACATTTAACCATAACTGATATTTACCATAAAATACCTAATAAACACGTATGTTAATCTTCGCTTAACTCACGTGTTTATTAGTCACGGAATCTGACGCGATCAAAAAAGC
>ASHK01001244.1 GCA_000695745.1 Vibrio madracius
TCTACAGAGTCACCATCCGGAAGTTGTCTATCGAGAATTACCAAGTCTGCTTCTTCCCAGTGTTGTTCAACCTGAGAGATAAATTCAGCGTGAAGGCAGTTATAACCAGCCAGTTCTAAACTTACCAAAAGGCCGTCAGCTAGATTCTTGTCATCTTCAACAAGTAGCAGTGTCTGTTTCACAAGGTATCTCCAAAATAAATGTTGTTGGTGGTCCAACTAGGTACATCTTACCGCCCATTCGACCAACCATAGATTCTACTATAGTAAGACCTAGGCCTAAGCCCGCCTTACTTACAAATGGCTTTCTAAGCTCACGCCAATCCTTTGAAGTTAATTGTCCATTGTCGATGACTTCGATTTTGAGTGAGTTTGACGAAGTCACAACGTTCAAACTCACTGGTGCAACGCCGTATTTGATCGCGTTACGTATTAGGTTATCAATACAAGTTCCTAACCAATATATGTTAATTTTAGCGGCTACGTCCTGATTAATAGTCAAATTCACGTCAGCTTCGAATTCTTCTTCGGCTTTGAAACTTAGCCAATCTTGTACCGAAGGCAACCATTCAGTCGACAAAGGCTTGTTGTCAGACTGCAGATAATCCTTACTTGCTTCCGCTAATTGACGCAATCGCCGCGTATCTTCGCATAGTCTCCTGAACTCATCATATACAGTTTCTGGTAAGTGCTCAAATTCACGTCTAAATCCTTCAACCGTTAAGGATAAGCTAGCAATAGGTGTACGTAGTTCGTGAGTTAGGATTTGGAGCACCAACATTCGACTTTTCATTTCTTGTCGTTTGGTATTCCAACGGTAGATCGCCCAGCCTATCACCAAAAGTATATTGGCGATGATCAAACTGATCATACTGATTCGTAACACATCCGAGTGATCTTCCACTTCCCAACATAAGTTTCCTCTTTGAACAAAACAAGTGTTGGTCTGGGATGCAAGTTTAAAATTCAGCCCCGCTTCTTTCGCTTTTGATGTCCATATGTTTGACGGAAATAAGTAATAGATATCACCTCTTCTCAACCATAGCTCTTCATTCTCCACAAACATTGATGAACCTCTTATAAGAGATATCACGGTTTGCTCATCCATCACTTGTAATCGACCTAAAAGAGAACCTGGAGGCGCCAGTTCTCTTTCTTTAATATGCATAAACTTCTGCAATTCTTGTTTTTTATCTGGATACTTAGTGATGTATCTAGCCGCGTAGGTTCCCCCACCTGGGTGAATCAACCCACTTCTAGCAAACCATTTGGTGGACAGTTTACGTCCTCCACACATCGCTCTAGTAAAGACCAAAGGTTCAGTGATCAATGGACTAAGAGGCAGTGTGCCACTACATTTCTCTGCTAAATGATAGAGTTGCTGAACTTCCTTTAGCGGATACTTGCTGGTTTGAGGCAGCATTGAGGTCGGTGTGAGAAGCTGTGTCGGATAATCGGCTTGAATAACTCGTACATCGTATGAAGCCGTCGCTTGCTCGAAATCGAAAAAACTGACGAAGTTATCTATACGTTCGGGAAGCGACTCCGCAAAAGCAAAAGGAGCTAGAA
>ASHK01001245.1 GCA_000695745.1 Vibrio madracius
TGAAAAACCACGCGATGTAAACGGCGTAGAGCTTAAAAAAGGTGACGACGTAACAGTAATCAAAGATCTGCCGATCAAAGGCTCTTCTCAAGTCATCAAACAAGGTACTGTGATTCGTGGTATTAGTGTTAGCGCTGACGACCCTAAACACGTTCAAGGTAAAGCTAACGGCCAAGCTATGTATGTGATTGCCGAGTACTGCCGTAAGAAATAATAGCGTTCTATTAACAGTGAACGAACGAAGAGCGACCTTAGGGTCGCTTTTTTGTTGTCTATCTATAAATTAAAACGCGTTTCGACCGGCGCATGATCTGAGCCTTGAATTTGCTTCAAACTGTCTCGAAAACAAATCGTATTTTGTGAGCCATTGGCGCGCGCAATCCAAAAGTGATCAATGGCAACCACAGGTACAAAAGGTACCGACCAACGTTTGATGAAGTTAGGCCAACTAGCACTGGTCGCTTGTCAAAACTCGGAAGCATGTTATTGAATCGAGCGGTTGTACTCGCCAAATTAAAGTCACCAACGACAATGGTTACGTCTAACGGTGAAGCTTGCGCCATATCGACAACATCTTCAATCACATCATTCCTTTCTTGCCAAAGCACTTTTGATCGCGGTGATGGTGGATGAGCAGCAATCAAAAAACACATCTTGTTCACTGGACGCGCGCCAAACCACTTGAATGATGTTGTGTCCCGATATCGACGTGGAGGTATTTTTGCCATACAGCGGAGAGTGGCTAAGGATCATCTGACCACTGGGATACCCTACTCGTCTTTGACCACCGTATTGATATGGGTAAATATCTTTCAGCAACTTAAGTTGCTCTCCATGTTGTGGCGATACCTCTTGCAACACCAAAATATCGGGTCTTCGCTCACGAACAAAATCAATGAAAGTGCCCAATTGCTGATTGTCATAGTAGGTATTGTATTGCATCACGCTAACGTAATTATCATCGCACGTTTCATTAATAAACTGGGGGGACGTACCAAACACAACCAGCGAAGTCAGCGACAACACAGCAGCTAACATCGCCGCCAACATCTGTTTAATGATGACCAGAACAATAGTGATAATGAGATAACAGGCAGGAATAAAAACGATAAACGCTGCTAGATTTTCCAGAGGCCAGTTTAAGTCAGAATCGTAAAGAGAACACCCGGAAAGTATGGGGAATAAAATAATGCAGAATAGTAGTAGTCGTTGCAAACCATCTCATCTCCAACCGAATTGATATATTCAGTGTAGCGGCTTTAGCGTTAAGTGCTGACACGACTAATTGGTACGAGTTGGTTTGCAGGCAGTAATGTTGGTTAATCTTCAGTTTGCGACAATTCTTCGCAATCGGGTAATTCGAAGCCGATCTCCATAGCGTCTAGCCATTCGAGTGCTTCTTCGTTTGTTTGTGTTTCCATAATGTCATCCTTCTTACATCAAGCGCCTTTGAGTCTAAAGTCCTAATTACCAGACCACGAACTACAAATCGCTTGAACACTCGTCATAGAGTTCTACCTAACCTATATGACAACAGTAAGAAACCCAAGACAAATCGACATTTATTTTGATGCAACTCATTGTTAAACGATTGCGGAGGCAATAAATACACGCTCCGCCCCACGACTGTAAACAATTATATACACTCAATAAATTTTAGTTTACATTTCGCTTGTTATTTGGGTTATTACGCTGCATACTCTTCGAAAATTCAGCATTAATAACTCGATATCGAGTTTTCGTTAAAACGATAATGCAAATCACCCTACAAGCTGTAAAGTAGAATGTACAATGAAATCTAAAGTTCTAGGAAGTACCCTTATAATTGCAGGCACCACGATTGGTGCCGGTATGCTTGCCCTTCCAATAGCATCTGCCGGAATTGGTTTTGGCACCTCTTTATTGCTGATGCTCGCGTTGTGGGCATTAATGGCATACACCGCCTTATTAATGGTCGAACTGCATCAATATGCCGATCATTCTGCGACACTACATACTCTTGCTAAACAGGTTCTCGGCAACAAAGGCAAATACGTGGCCAGTTTCGCCGTACTGTTTTTGTTCTATGCGTTGTGTGCTGCCTACATCGCTGGTGGCGGAGGCCAGTTTGCAGACCGTCTAGATGCGATACTTGGCATACGTTTATCAAGTACTGCAGCTACTCTTCTCTTCACCGTTCTCGTCGCTCTAACGGTTACTATTGGTACTCATGCGGTTGATAAACTCAATCGTGTCCTATTTACGCTAAAACTTATTGCCATGGGTAGCGTGCTATTCTTGTTAGCACCTAATGTTACTCAAAGCTATTTAATGAGCATGCCTCTACAACAAGGTCTGATCATTGCGTCGATTCCAGTTATTTTCACCTCTTTGGTTTCATGCAGTATTCCTGCCATCGTTAACTACCTTGAGGGGGATACTAACGCTTTGAAAAA
>ASHK01001246.1 GCA_000695745.1 Vibrio madracius
GCGGACACCACGACATTTGATGTTGATGAATTTGACTTTTCGCCAGAAATTGAAGGTCTAGCCGAGGCTGAGCTTGAGCCAAAGGATAATGTTCAAGAAGAGAAAGAACTCGCAGCTCTAGTTGCAAACGAGTTTGGTACTCCTCACGATGACGATTGGCTGGGTGAGGACGAGAGCGCTTCGCCGCAAACGAAGCCAGAGACTAGCCAACTATCTCAGAGTGAAGAGTCGGATGAGGACTTTGTTGCCAATGCGCTGCAAAGTGAATATAACGAAGACAATGCATTCGCCGATGCGGAAGGTGACGCAGAGGACATGTTGCCTCCTGCTGATTCAGAATCAGCGGCCGATTATGCAATGACCGACGACGAGCTGCCTGAATACAGTGAGGCAGACGCCCTCGCAGACGCTATGAGTGGTCAGTTGCCAGAGTCGCAGGATTCTGGGTTTGTCGATACTGATAAGCAAGATATTGATGCTGTAGTCGATGATATTGAACTGCCAACTGAACAGACGCCTGAAGCTCAAAGTAATGATGCTGAACGTCAACCTGACAGTGCTCTTACGCAATCAGAACGCGAGCCGATAGAAGAGTTTGAATTTCCGGATTACACCGAAGAGGACGCGCTTGCTGATAGCGAACAAGGCGAGCTTGAACCTGTATCAGATGCTTCATTTGAAGATGAACTTGATGAGGCCATTTCATTAGAGGACTTGCCGGAATACGATGAGTCGCAAGCGGCTGCAGATATGGAAGCCTTGACCTCAGATACAAAGCCAAGCTTTGCTACTGAAAAAGAAATGGTTGGAGAGACACTAGATCATTCTGAAATTGATGCGTTAGCGAATGCGTTTTCAATGGTTGATATGTCTGCGATTGAACAAGAAGGGCAGCTCGGTGAGTTGCTTCAAGAAGGTGAGCAGGCGTTCTCTAATATTAGTCCGGTTGATCAAACCACCGCTGACAGTGCAGGTATGGATTTGGACATGATGCTTCAAGACTCACCAAATCAAGATGGTGGTGAGGATTGGAATGGCTTCTCGTTAACAGAGGAACAGCGAGCGTCGATTGATCATCAGATTCCTGACGATGAGCAGGAGATTTGGAACCACAGTCAAGTCGGCTCTCTGGCCGATGCAAATGAAGAGGATTGGTCGTCTCAAGATCCCGTTGCTGACTTTGAAGACAGTGGCGATAAATTTATGACGATTGATGAATTGATGGCTCAGGTTGAAGGGAGTTCGGCATCGGATGAGGAAGAGGAACTAAAACTGGATGTTGGCTTGGATGAGTTCCCAGATGTGATAGGCCCGATTACTGATGTTGACGTTGATTCAGATTCGGAAGCGGCTGGTAATCTAGACCTTGCAAAGATATACATTGAAATGAATGACTTTGAAGGGGCAGTGAAGTTGCTTGAAAAAGCACTATTGGACGGTAGTGGTACTATCCAATCAGAAGCGAAAGCCTTGCTCTCAAAACTTTCGGAATACCAGTAAATAAGTAATATTAAACGGCGGTCAATGACCCGCCGCTTTTGCCTTTTACGTTTTGATGACAAAGGATTCATCGTCAGTGGTTTATACCTGTAGACGTTGGGTATATACTTTGCCCCTTTGAAAAATGACAGATAGACAGAGATAACGATGAAAGTTGCATTAGGTATCGAATATAACGGTGCAAACTACTATGGTTGGCAAAGGCAAAGAGACGTATCCAGCGTACAAGAAGAGTTGGAAAAAGCGTTATCGATCGTTGCAAATCAACCGATAGAGGTTCAGTGTGCTGGTAGAACAGATGCTGGTGTGCATGGCACTGGACAAGTGGTGCATTTCGAGTCTTCTGTTATCCGTAAGCCAGCAGCGTGGACTATGGGGGTTAACGCCAATCTCCCTAAAGATATTGCTGTCCGTTGGGCAAAAGAAGTACCGGAAGAATTTCATGCTAGATTCTCTGCGACAGCGAGACGCTATCGTTATGTGATCTTTAATCACGCATTGCGACCAGGTATTTTGTCTTCAGGTATTAGTCATTATCATGGTGAACTCGATGCCGAAAAAATGCATCAAGCTGGACAATACCTGTTAGGTGAAAACGATTTTACCTCATTCAGAGCAGTACATTGCCAATCTCGTAGTCCGTGGCGCAATATCATGCATCTTAACGTGTCTCGTCATGGTCCTTATGTCGTTATCGATATTAAAGCGAATGCGTTTGTCCACCACATGGTGCGGAATATCACTGGTAGCTTAATCGCAGTGGGTAAAGGCGAGCAACCACCAGAGTGGATTGAATGGCTTTTACACCAGAAGGATCGCAAGCTAGCTGGGCTACCGCAAAAGCGGAAGGCTTATATTTGGTGGATGTGGATTACCCAAGTGAGTACCAGCTCCCAGAAGCGCCAATTGGTC
>ASHK01001247.1 GCA_000695745.1 Vibrio madracius
TGAGCTTAGTTGACTTACTTGGTTGCTTAGATCGTCCATTTTAGCTGTTGTTGCTTCGTCTGGACCAGAAGCGCAACCTGCTAGTAGTAGAACTGATGACGCTGCTGCTGCAATTAAAACTTTCTTCATTATAAGCTCCTTCAGGATTTAGTATTTCAAACAGCCCTGCTACTTAATTCATCGCATTAAGGCTATTTTTGAGTTTAGTGCCTAATTTTAAGAACGCAAATTATTTAAAAGTCAGAAAAACCAAAAATTAACGCGATTTTATGGTTAAACTTCCCCTTTCTTAATTATGAGAATAAATCGGCAATAGATAATGTGATCTCTGTCAAGATTATAACCCGAGAACACGATAAGTCACTGTATCGTAGGATTTTATCCAATGGAAGCGGAATTTAAGCCCGATTAAGTGGGACATCTCCTACAAGGTAGTAATGGATATCAAATTCTAAGCTGAATTGACATTGCTGGTTACCATGACAATTATCAGGTATTATGCGCGCTCATTTTTATCCGCACGACCTTTTTAGGAGAATACGCATTGCAATTTAAAGAACTTGGCCTTGATAACCGACTACTGAAGAACTTAAGTCATTACGACTTTACCAAAGCAACAGATATTCAAAAGCAAGCTATCCCGGTAGCTATTGCTGGAAAAGATCTGCTGGCCTCTTCGAAGACTGGTTCTGGCAAGACTTTGGCATTTGTACTGCCGATGCTCCATAAGGCGCTGAAGACTAAAGCGTTCTCAGCGAGAGATCCTCGTGCTGTGATTCTAGCTCCGACACGTGAGCTGGCGAAACAAGTATACGGCGAGCTAAAGTCGATGCTAGGTGGTCTCTCTTACGACGCAACCTTGATCTTAGGTGGTGAAAACTTTAACGATCAAGTGAAAGCGTTACGTCGTTACCCGAAATTTATCGTAGCGACACCAGGGCGTTTAGCTGACCACTTGGAACACCGCTCTCTGTTTTAWGACGGTTTGGATACGCTCATTCTTGATGAAGCGGACCGAATGCTCGATCTTGGTTTTGCCCTGAGCTGCGCCGTATTCATAATGCGGCTAAACACCGTCGTCGTCAGACTTTGATGTTCTCAGCGACACTAGACCATGCTGAGGTGAATGATATTGCTGCAGAAATGCTTGACGCGCCAAAGCGCATTGCTATCGGTGTATCTAACGAAGAGCACAAAGACATTACCCAGAAGTTTTATCTTTGTGACCACTTAGATCATAAAGAGGCAATTTTAGAGCGAATTCTAGAGCAGGCCGATTATAAACAGGTGATGATCTTTACTGCGACACGTGTGGATACCGAGCGACTCACCAAGTGGTTGAATGAAAAACAACTGAAAGCCGTCGCACTGAGTGGCAATCTCAATCAGACTCAACGTAACGCGATCATGAGTCAGTTTGAGCGTCATGTGTTTAAGATTTTGGTGACGACCGATGTTGCTTCTCGTGGTATCGATATTGCGAGCGTGACTCATGTAATTAACTTTGATATGCCAAAGCATACTGAAGAATACGTCCATCGTGTGGGTCGTACGGGGCGTGCTGGCAACAAAGGGGATGCTGTGTCTCTTGTTGGTCCTAAAGATTGGGACAGCTTTAAGCGCATAGAAACGTTCTTACAACAAGATCTTACTTTCTCAGAGCTAGAAGGCTTGAAAGGCAAATTTAAAGGTTTTAGACCTAAAAAGCCGGCGTTTAATAAGAAATCGACCGCAAGTAAAGGTAAGCCACAGCACAAGAAAGCGACCGTGAAGAAGCCTGCGCAGCGT
>ASHK01001248.1 GCA_000695745.1 Vibrio madracius
TTGGCTTTAATATTGAGGTTATGGTGTTTGAAGACACGACGAATTTTTGGGCAAGAAAAGGCACCGAAGCGCCACTATTCGCATTTGCAGGTCACACTGATGTTGTCCCTGCTGGCCCAAGAGAACAATGGCACACGGCGCCTTTTGAACCCACCATCATCGATGGTTACCTTCACGGACGCGGTGCCGCTGATATGAAGGGTTCACTCGCTTGTATGGTCGTCGCGGTTGAGCGATTCATTGCACAAAATCCAAACCATTCGGGTTCCATTGGTTTTCTGATCACTTCCGATGAAGAAGGCCCCTTCATTAACGGTACAACCCGAGTGGTTGATACTTTAATGGAAAGAAATGAGCTTATCGATATGTGCATTGTGGGTGAGCCTTCAAGCACTAATGCGGTCGGTGATGTGGTAAAAAACGGTCGTCGCGGCTCTATCACTGGTGACTTAAAAATAAAAGGGATTCAAGGTCACGTTGCTTACCCACATCTAGCAAACAACCCTGTCCACCAAGCTCTGCCAGCATTGGCTGAACTTGCTGCGACACAATGGATGAAGGCAATGATTACTTCCCGCCAACCAGTTTTCAAATCCCCAACTTGCACTCTGGTACCGGAGCTAGCAACGTCATCCCGGGTGAGTTTGATGTGCAGTTTAACTTTCGATTCAGTACCGAATTGACTGACGAGGACATCAAGCAACGTGTCCACTCAACACTGGACTCTCATGGCTTAGATTACGATTTAAAATGGACCTTAAGTGGCCATCCATTTTTAACCGATCAAGGCAACTTATTGGACGCAGTAGTCGATGCCGTAGAAGCCGTCAACCATACTAAACCAGAACTTCTCACCACAGGTGGCACATCTGATGGTCGATTTATCGCGCGCATGGGGACTCAAGTAGTCGAACTTGGTCCTGTCAATGCAACCATTCACAAAGTCAACGAATGCGTCAATATCGCAGATCTCGAAAAACTGACGGATATGTACGAGAAAACGCTGGTTAACCTTTTAGGTAGATAACTATGGATAAAAAGCAGCTTGTTGGTCAAAGTGAGGTTGAGCTCGTACCACTTCAAGTAGGAAGTAAAACTTTTCTTGTTAATCAGAAAGTAACACAAGATCTAACTTCACTGATTCAGGCTGCTTCGTCCTCTGGGTTTCAGCTTTACATCGCCAGTGGTTTTCGCAGTTTCGAACGACAACTCACCATTTGGAACAACAAAATGTCCGGTTCAACGCCCGTTCTAGATGATGAGAGTCAGCCTATTGATACCACGTTATTAACGGATGAAGACAAAGTTCAGGCAATTTTACGCTGGAGCGCCCTGCCTGGAGCAAGCCGTCATCATTGGGGA
>ASHK01001249.1 GCA_000695745.1 Vibrio madracius
TCTTATTCAAGATGGCTTTCTGGATGTTTTGACCAAACTTGCTCGTGGCTTAAAATTGTTTCAAATCTGCTTGAACTGCATTAGCATGGAGCGCTCTGACGCTCTATTTTTCTAGATTAGAGTGTCATCCTGCTTTAGCTGAGGTGTGGTAAGAATGATTCAGCTTAAGACACTGAATAACACAATGCGTTGATTACAAAGATATATGAAAGCAATGAGCCCCTTACGTGAAGAAGTAGTAAAGATCGAGCAACAAGTTCAGCAGTGGCTAACTGACGTAGTGATTGGTTTGAACCTTTGTCCTTTCGCAGCAAAGCCAGAAAGAAACAAGCAAATCAAAACCTTTGTGAGTCTTGCCGATAATGAAGAAGGTCTTTTGGAAGACATTTTGGGCGAACTGATGCTGTTAGAGCAAACAGAAGCCAGTGATCTCGAAACGACTTTAGTTGTGGTTCCGAATATGCTCGAAGATTTTATGGACTACAACTTCTTCATAGATTGGGTTGAAGCACTCATCAAGCAAAATGATTGGGAAGGAATATATCAGGTCGCTACATTCCACCCTAATTACTGCTTTGGTGGTGCAGAACCTGAAGATCCTGAAAACCTGACCAACCGCTCCCCTTACCCTATTTTTCACCTTATTCGCGAAGAAAGTATGGAGCGCGTGTTAAAGCACTATCCCAATCCAGAAGCCATTCCAGATAACAATATTATGCGTGTAAGTACCCTCAATGAATCAGAAAGAAAGCAGTTGTTCCCATACCTATTTGGCCATTAAGTAAATTCAAGCACTGCGCTATTCAACCTTACTTTGCGTTTTTAATCCTATCGCAAGCGCTAACTCGGTGGTAGTTTCACCTCAATTGATTTGATGAGACTACTACCATGAAACCTTGGATTAAATTTATCCCTTTGATTCTTCTTGTCAGCTACTTTGTGACTTACGACATCATGGACCAGATGGGGCATGACAGCCGACTCAAACTACGGCTCAAGTAGAGACTTCGAAGTAAATTCATACGCCCACGACATACGTTATTTAGTGGGCGTTTTTCTATCCCTATAAAACATCACTTCGTTTTGACAACTCATGACTTTGTTGGAGCTGCTCTCACTGATAAGCTACACCCATCAACAACCTTCAATCATACACAGAGTCAATATGAGTCTATCTCTCGCTATCTACAATACTGTTGGAGACACCGGCATTGAGCTTGCCACTTTTTCTAACGCTTGTTCTGACAGCATTATTGCTCAATGGAATTCCATACCAACAGCGACTGAGGTCATGCCTCATTATCTGGTACTTTTAGACAACCACAATCATGTAAATAGTAAGTTCATTGCTCAAAGAGATGTTTACCAGTTGCTTGATTTATGGGGAAACTTCGATAGCTTCTATGCGGAATTACCAACCAACCGATGACATTTTCGGAAATCAGTGAGGCATTCTGTGAAGGCGGTTGTCTGACGCTATAAAATAGCCGAATGTTAAAAGGCCACCTTAAACGGTGCCTTTAAGTACGACGACTCGGGACCCTAATTCCGAAACGACGTTTTCCCAAAAGTACGTGTACTTTCTGAAACTGGTAGACCAACCCACTCTTAGATAGAAACCGTGGATTGGTCGAAATTGGTGTCAATCGATGACCATGTTGCCTAACATAGTTATCATCTACGCTTGTTTAGGCCTCAAAATAATTCTAATGACAATCATGACCTTAATCAATCTAGTCATGGTTAGTTAGTGAACAAAGCGTACACAAAAATTAGCAATA
>ASHK01001250.1 GCA_000695745.1 Vibrio madracius
TCGTGAAAAGTGTACTCAACCTTGTTAGCTTCAAGCCATTTCTTGGCTTTCTTAATCGTATCGCAGTTAGGGATCCCAAACATGGTGATCGACATAGTAACTTCCTTTCTATAATTGGCTTGCCAGGTCGGCAATGTTGTTTTCAAGCATCCTATCAAGAACTTTGGGCATAAACAAAAACTTGTTCTCGATCACGTCTACTCGGATTGAATGTCAATGGACAATTAGCGCAAAAAGAACAAAAAAACGGTCTAAATTAATCGATATTGATGAAAAGTTACAAAATCTGAATTTTCGAAATTACGCGGATTATCGAGAAATTGATCAAGCGCAACACCCTATTGTTGAAATCCAATATATTGGAAATGCACATAAATAGGAGGTGTCAATGGAACTGAGTCCTGTTTTTGCACGTCGTCTCTATCTCGCATTACTCGTTGAGAGCATCGAGAGACCGAATGTGCCAAAACTTATCGAAAAAACGGGGTGGCCTCGCCGAACAATTCAAGATGTGATCAAGGCGCTACCTGGTATCGGCATTGAGCTCATGTTTGTTCAAGATGGGCGTAGACACAATGATGGTTATTACCAGTTATCAGACTGGGGACCATTCGACAGCCAATGGGTAATTGAACGCCAGAATGACATAGAGTCGACGCTTGGCGTTTGAACAACTCATCGTTGTTGAATGTGAATTAAGAATCAGCCGTGTGCGTATGGATGAGAAATAAAGCCGGAGTGAAAACTCTGGCTTTATTTTTTGCACTGATACGCACTGCCGATTAACGTGACTGAGGTTTGAAAGTCGAGTGGAGAGAGCAGTAAAACCGTATCTGCTCCCAATTGGTTTGTTTGATTTTTGATGTCATTCAAGGCGCCGCGCGCAAGCGCATCATTACCGTAAAAAATCGAGCTGTACCAGCGTCCTTCTGAACCGGTGACTTCACCTTTCCAAGTGCAAGAAGATACGTCCATTGTGGCGTCAAGTCTCACCTCTACGCGCCCGGCTTGCGTTGAAAGAAGTTGGTTAGTGGGAGTAGAGCAACCTTGCAGGATAACAAGTATTGCCAGCACGCCGAATCGGGATTTATTTAAGGGCAACATAAGCGATAAAACCTATCAACTTAGTATAAGTAGCAGCCAAGTAACCGGGCTGGCTCTGAGTGTTGAGTTTTCATGTCAAGCGTGTGCTCTTGCGAGTCGTTGTTCTCACGCTGTTGCTGCTTATCTTTCTTCTGTTTTTTTTGAGCCTTATCAGCCTGACGTTTTTTGTCTTTTTGCTGCTTTTTATATTGGGCGATGCCTTTTTCAATACCTTGGGCGATTAGCTTGGTTTGTTCTTTGGTTTGTCCCGGTTTTGGGTTGATTTGGCGATACGCATCGCTTCTTGTTGAGTTTCTAGCGAAGGGGTCGCTTTATTAGTTTTCATAATGATCCTAACTCAGAGTTTGGCACATTTTATCATAACCATAAGTATGAACTTGAATCATTGTGCCAATAACACCATATAGTTTGATATTAGTTTGAATTTGAGACGTATTATGCGGTATGGCATAGAGCAATATGATCAACATGGTTTTTTAAAAACACCGATTTGGCTGTGGCTGGGGTGGGCGTTTCTAACGCGAGCTTGGGTCGTATTTATTGTCGCTGGGGCAAGTCGTCAAGAAGGCAGTCAAATCCTAGAGTATGTTTATCCAAACCACACCATGCTCTACTTTGGGTTGATCATGGGGTTACCGATTG
>ASHK01001251.1 GCA_000695745.1 Vibrio madracius
AGCGCCCAGTGGTGTTTCCCTGCTGCCGTTCTTCAAGCGCAAGAAAAGCAGAATCGCATCGCAAGAGAGTTAGAGGGGGGACTGTGGATCGATGCTGCCAACGACATCGTCATTCAACGTAAAAGCTCAATGATTTAGAACTGCGTCTCGATTACGTATTGAGTGAAGCAACGTGTGCGCCTCCCCTCAAAGGCAAGGATTTCGATAATTTAATGCAGGTGGTTAAACGTATCTATCACCTTCTCAATGTCGATAACCAGTTTGCTTATGACTCGATAGAAGTCAATCCAAAGTATATGGGCCACTTAGCAGAGGCCGCCAATATTCTTAAGCAGCACCCTACCATTAGGCTCTCTGTGACTGGACATGCCGATGCCGACGGCACTACCGAATACAACGAAAAGATAGCTAAAGGACGTGCCCAGCAGGTGAAACGTTACTTAACAATATTTGGCTTAGCACCTGGACGCATTGAAACACATTCACTTGGTGAAGAACTGCCTCTCTACGAAGGTGACAGCCCAGGGGTACGACTTACCAACCGAAGAGTAAGCATTGAAGTCATCGCAGACAAAAATAGTAATGCCACTCAAGGAGCGCTGTGATGAAACAAGCTAACGTAATACTTTTACTACTCGTGGCTGCTGTATGTGCCTTCTTTGTGCCACTCTCCGCTGCAGATGAAAAACAAGTGCAAGTCGGTGACCTTATTCAAGTCGACTTGCCTGGTGAAACGAGCTTGAACAGAGGATTTCAAGTTGATAAACGAGGACGAATCACGCTACCAGAAGTCGGCCCTGTGTTCGTCGCAGGTTATAACGAGCAACAACTTACCACTGCGGTAAAAGGCGCTCTTGACAAAGTATTTCGTGACACATCAAACGTCCAAGTTTATGTTTCAGAACGACAAATACTGATCTCTGTACAGGGTTACGTTGCGTCACCGGGAGAGTATACGCTTCCCTATAACTCAAATGTTCAAATGGCACTGCATGCCGCCGGTGGTCTGCGCTCCGGTGCGCAATTAAATAAGATGCTTTTAAAACGAGGTGCCGATAGACAAGAGTTCGACTACAAACGGTTTCTCGATACTGGTGATGACAAAAACCTCCCGGCATTGCAATCGTTAGACACTCTGTTTGTCCCTGCGTCACCATTGGTCGGCAACATTGAACAAGAGTTTGACCCAGCCAAACTCGCTGATTCTGGCGACAGCGCCGACTCAAGACAAGCGATAAAAGTCTTTGGTGAAGTCAACGCACCAGGCTCTTTTTCCTATAAAGCCAATACCGACTTAGTCGATGTGTTAATGCGGGCCGGTGGCGTGACGCGCTATGCCAGCGTGGAACAAATTCGCGTAATCAGTAATAACACCCCGACTCTGTTCAATCTCAAGCGTTATTTAGATAGTGGTGATGTCTCTTTATTGCCCCCTCTTCAAGCTGGCGCGACGATTTTCGTGCCCAAGCAAGAGGAAGAAATCAAATCCGGATCCAATACCGTGTATGTCATGGGTGAAGTCGCTGCCCCCGGTGCTTTCGAGGGTAAAAAGGGCGCAACCTTTATGGATATTCTTGCCAATGCAGGTGGCCCGACACGATTTGCAGAGTCTAGGCAAATTCGCGTAATTAAATCCGATGGTCGAGTAGTTCCGTTCGATATGACAGCGTACACAGAAGGTTTGAAGGGTAGCCAAGCCCCCAAAATTGAACCAGGTGATGCCATCTTCGTCCCAGAGAAAACCGATATCAACGAAAAGTCGTGGCTTAAAGTTTCTCCAGATCGTGCGGTCAACGTGATCGGGGAAGTCGTTCGCCCGGTCGGATTGAATGGTCAGACGAAATGGATCTGATGGATTTGCTAGCCCATGTTGGAGGTCCAAGTGGTCGCGCTGACACCTCGAAAATCGAAGTGGCTAACGGCAACAAAATGGTGGTCTTTGATCTTGATGCCTTCATAAAACGAGGCGCACCTCAATCGGAACTGCCTTACATATCTGCCGGTGCGATTGTCCGTGTCCATGATTTGCCACAAGATCCCTCAGACAACAAAGCTCAGTGGGTAAGACAAAGCTCCGATGCTTCCATCTATGTATTCGGTCAAGTCAATGCTCCCGGCCGTTATCGATTCACGGACGATATGCATTTTCTTGATATTTTATCTGCCGCAGATGGACCAACTAAAGACGCGGACATTCACAACATTCGCGTCACACACCGAGACAAACCTTATTCGAAAGTAAGCAAGCTCAATCTCTCGCTTTACTTTGCGCTAGACTCATGTACAGCACGTACGTCT
>ASHK01001252.1 GCA_000695745.1 Vibrio madracius
TAACCCTGCTATAGAATTATCAAATGTCAAAAAAACCTAAATGTGAACATAATCACGCACATTGGAATGGTGTAAATAAACACTAGGATAAAGATCACAAAAAGACCTGACCTCTGACTACCAAGAGGTCAGGGAAACTGATGTGTTCACACCGCTCAAGTGTGATTTCAGATAAGGAGATGCTTAACAAAGAGGCGCGTTATTGCTTCGCATTTGTTACACCCTGATATTGTTTATCGCTTTCCAACACGCTTAAATCCCCCAATTAGGTGACAGGCAAAAGGGTCTAATGAACCGATTTACCTCCGAAATACACGGTTAACGGGTCAAGATTACAATCAGCTGGCACTGTTGACGCCGCCTCTAGAAATAAGGAAAACAACTCAGACTGCGACGAGATTTTAAGCTTGTTATGAATGCGTTTACGATACACTTTGACCGTTTCGGTGCTCACATCTAACAATGGGGCTATCGCTTTGGTTGAGTAACCTTGTAGGACCAATTGAGTCACCTGACACTCTCTTTCACTGAGAAAGTCTTTTCCAAAGTTGCTAAAAATGTCGTTGAGCTGATGACCAATAGTGCGTTCTTCAGGACTTCCTAGTTCAAAATGTTTGCGTATCGCTGATTTGAGTAGATCGAAATATAGATTGAGTCGGTATTTTTCATCGCACTCTACCTCGGTTTTCCACGTAGACCGGCGGACAGCACGAGGGTAAACTCCTCAGTACAAGTAACTATCAGTCCCACCTCCTGTTGAATACCTGTCTTCTTATATATCTGTCGATAGTAATCACTTTGATAGAAGTCGTCAGGCGCTATCTCATCCAATTTATAGACCCCTTCACGAACACCACGACGAATGAGTTGGTAGAAAGGATCCAATACCAAGGCATTCATAAACTCTTTATCTCTACTTTGTTCAGAAAAAAAATTGGTGTCGTTGTAGATAAGAATAGGCGTGCGTTCGTTGCCAAACCCAATGACCACTAGACTCTCGTAATCGACAATATAAGTAATAAGTTCCGACAGTTTTTCCAGGAAACACCGCTCCCCTATTGCCTCAATTAGAGTGGGATAACGACGGTTAAACTCAACCCATCCATCCATATAACCCGACATAGACACTCCTTATCATGTATGGCTCCCCTAATGAAATACCACGCCAGGGTAATGAGCACAAATTCATCAATATCCATCAATTCAAGTTCTCGAACGGTGAGGCAGTTTCCTATTCGATTTGTCATATGAACGATCATTTTTGGACAAAATTGAGCCCAAGAGAGCAAATAACAGTAATGATAAAAAGTAAATTACTCTACTTTTAATAAAGCTCATCACGCAACGCCGTAATCACCAGACCTCAAAGGAAAATACGTACCCCCATTAGGGTACATACCCGAAACCGAAGCAATTACATACTGTTTACATTTCATAAACATAAAATGGAGCTAGCTATGAAAGGACAGATGATGAACGTTGCACTCACCATTACTGAGATCATGCGCCACGCAGATAAAATAAATGGTGAGACCGAAGTGGTTTCTATTACCTACGATAATCCCAAA
>ASHK01001253.1 GCA_000695745.1 Vibrio madracius
GCTCGGTATCTATGGGTCTGGTTACAGCACTATTAGTACTATTAGCGGTTCCTTCACTTAGACAAAACATCATTCCCGAAAACTTGACCGCTCAGCCGGCCAATAATGGCGATTTACAAATCTCATTTAACCAAGCAGTGCGTAAAGCAGCACCTGCGGTCGTGAATATCTACAGTCGCCAATATAAAGAAAATGATCGTACTACCTTATCAACGCAAGGATTAGGGTCTGGCGTTATTGTTAGCGACAAAGGCTACATCATTACTAACTACCATGTTGTCGCGAATGCTGACCAAATCATTGTCGCGTTGCAGGACGGCCGAGTCGCCGCTGCACAATTGGTTGGTAAAGATCAACGCACGGATATTGCGGTTCTGCGTATAGAAGGCGGTAACCTACCCGTCATCCCTCTCAACCCTAATTATTCTCCGAAAGTTGGCGATGTTGTTTTAGCCATTGGCAACCCCTACAACCTTGGACAAACCACTACTTTTGGAATCATTTCTGCCACGGGACGTTCTTCAATTAGTGCCGGGGGGATTCAAGCCTTTATCCAGACAGATGCAGCGATTAATCAAGGCAACTCAGGCGGTGCTCTGGTCAACACTCTTGGTGAACTGGTTGGCATCAACACGGCTTCTTTTCAACAAGCCACTGACCTTGAGACCTATGGTATCTCTTTTGCTATTCCCTATCAGTTAGCCAGCAAAATCATGGAAAAAATCATCGCCGATGGTCGAGTAATTCGCGGCTATATCGGTATCGATGGGCAGGATATTAATTCGGTTACCGCTCGATTACTCGGAAATGAACACATCGGGGGAATTATTGTTCTTGGTTTAGACCCTGAAGGTCCTGCAGCAAAAGCCGGAATTAAAGTGCAAGATATCGTCTTGATGATAGATGGGAATAAACTGAATGGCCGCCAAGGCGTCTTAGACTTAGTCACCGACCTGAGACCCGGAACAACGGTTAACGTTAAGATACTTCGTGACGGTAAAGAGCTCACTGTGCCAGTAACCGTTGGAGAAGATACGCGAGAGTAATACTACATTACTTAAACCCTAGGTTGTCATCACAACACCCAATAAAAAACCTCCGAGCAAGCTGAACTGACCCCCAATAGTTGGACACCAATTATTGGGGGTCTTTTTATGTCCAAGTACAGTCGAGCATTGAAATGCTCTATTGCTAAACAATATCTACAAGGC
>ASHK01001254.1 GCA_000695745.1 Vibrio madracius
TTTCTCCACTCACCCACTCCCCGATATTGAGTTCTTTAAGCTGCGTGATGTCCRCTGGCAACATTAATGTTGCCAATGTCATCGTCTGTTTAACGCCTCGTCCCGGTAAGCTATGGGTCGCTAATACCAGCCCCGCTTCTGTTTTTGGCTTGATTCTATGTTGTCTCCCAAGCAGCACTTCAACAAAGCCGTTGCTAAAAGCCTCACGTCGACGTTCCCGTCTCACATATAACAAGGCGTTGTTCGCTTGGATAATTTGCTTTATCAGTTCATCACGTTGATAGCGAGAAGCCACCTCCAAACACGGCAGTTCAAATACACTGCGCATCTGTTCGGACAACCCTTTCGCTTCGCGCAAACAGTCGTGGTCAACGGTAATACCAGAATATTGTTTACCTCGTACGAGCCAATAAGCATGGTCGCATCGCAGCCCAATGGCTCCTCAAGATCCAATTTATCGAGTAACTCTTCATTGCTGGTCATTTGAAACAGCTTGCCAGTGGCGCATAACGCAGCGGTAAGATCAATCATGGCTTCTTTTAGCGCACGTGAGGGCATCTTAGTGACTAAATCCGCATAAACCGTATCAATGGGTAGCGGATAGAGCTTTTTACCATGCTCAGTAATCCCTTTATCATCGATAGCACCAAGCTGCTGTAGCTGTTCCCTCGCTGCATCCATTGATTTCTCAGGTATTACATCAATAAATTCAAGCGTCTCAAGTTCTAACCCACAGGTGGCGGCCGCTAACATAGGTTCAACGATGGATTCACGTTGCAGTTCGGGTGGAGTGACTGGGTCAAGTGCAGCATGTTCACCATAAAGACGGATGCATGTTCCTGCCATTACCCGCCCTGCGCGTCCTGCGCGCTGAGCTGCGCTCGCCTTAGAAATATGAGACAACATCAAGGTGGTTTGACCGTTGCGCTGCACATTTCTTCTCTCCAGACCCGAATCGACGACAACAGCAACATTCGGAATCGTCAGCGAGGTTTCTGCAACGTTTGTCGCTATCACTATTTTGCGTTTATCTTGCACCGACATGGCGACCGCCCGTTGCTGTTCGGTCACAGAAGCATGTAACGGCGCTAAAATGAGATCATACTCCTCCGCCAACGGCTTTAACGTCGACATGAGCTGCTGAATTTCCTTACGCCCCGGTAGAAATATCAAGACATCTGCGGCAAGGTCATTGAGTAATGGTTCCAGTGCGCTTTTTATCCGGGTGTCCAAGTGCCTTGCATCTGGCAATTGTCGACTGTCGTTTCGATGGTGTTGAATCGCCACATCAAACATTCTTCCTTTAGCAACCAAACGCTCTGCCCGGAAATAATTAGCCAGTTTTTGACCTTCAATAGTCGCTGAGGTAATCACCGTTTTATGGGTTTGATTTCGCTTTAACATTGCAACGAGTAAATCGGTGTCCCATCTTCGTTCATGAAATTCATCCACTATCACGACATCGAAACGTTGCAAACGATCCTCTGCATACCATCTCAACGCGACGCCGGGCGTGACAAACACAACGTTTGATTCTTCGGTATAACAGTTCTCAAGTTTTATGGCGTAGCCAATGCTTTTTCCAACCTGCTCATCAAGTTGGTGCGCAACAAAATTGGCCAATGATGTACAAGCGATTCTCCTCGGCTCTACCACCAATACCCGACCTTGTTCCATCGCCCAGAGAGGTAAGCGCGTCGACTTTCCTGAACCGGTTTCAGCTTCAACGATAAGATGGGTATGTTCAAGGGCTTGTTTAAAATCTTGTTCAATAGAATCAATAGGTAAGGCGATCATGTTAGTCAGTTAATCGAAGGAGATAGTAACGAGTATACCGATAGGCAGACTAACATTCGACTCACTTTGCTTTTCGGTAAGGATAGAATACAAATAGTTAACATTTGGTCATCGCCTAGAGTGTGTAATTGTGTTAAATTATTCCGAAAATTGTTCCCAATCCCAAATGACTGTTTCTAGACAGGTAAACTAATGAACAACAACAAAAGACCGCTCTATATCCCGTACGCGGGCCCTGCACTTCTTAGTACCCCACTTTTGAACAAAGGCAGTGCATTTACTGCTGAAGAAAGAATGTCGTTTAACCTTGAAGGCCTGCTACCTGAAACGACAGAAACTATCCAAGAGCAGGTAGACCGCGCGTACAAGCAGTACACGAGTTTTGAAAATGATATGGATAAACACATTTATCTGCGCAATATCCAAGATACTAATGAAACTCTATTTTACCGCTTAGTTCAAAATCATATTTCTGAGATGATGCCAATCATCTATACCCCTACGGTTGGTGCGGCGTGTGAGAACTTCTCTAACATCTATCGCCGAGGTCGTGGTCTGTTCATTTCTTATCCAAACCGTGATCGTATCGATGACCTTTTAAATAACGCGCGTAACCACAACGTCAAAGTCATCGTAGTTACCGATGGTGAACGTATTCTAGGACTTGGCGACCAAGGGATTGGTGGTATGGGTATTCCTATCGGTAAACTGGCATTGTATACAGCATGTGGCGGTATCAGCCCAGCTTATACGCTGCCTATTGTTCTTGATGTTGGTACCAATAACCCACAACGTCTTGCTGACCAATGTACATGGG
>ASHK01001255.1 GCA_000695745.1 Vibrio madracius
AAGCGTTCGTGTGTTGAAGGTGGTGGCAGTGTTAGCATTCCTAGAACCATCAAAAAAGATCTGCAGACGGTCGCGAAAATCCTCAACATCAATTGGGTGGAACGAGGTATTGAGGGAGATGCAAGATTGATTTGCTCACGCGGTGCTAATTGCCCGAGAAAGCCAAGTTGTTATGAGGGTTGTGCCGAGAGCAATATCGCACAACTAGGCGACATAGTCTGACAATCCGTCAGATCCTATCCCACATAAAAAAAGCCAGTCACAAAGGAGTGTGACTGGCTATATACAAGTGTGAACAATAGAGGTTCACTAACAACGTCAGTTGGCTAGGTGACCCTCGGCTTAAAAAGGGTCGATTTTATTAATGCATCAAGCGTGCCAACTTTTAAAACCTTGTTTTCTGATAAATCTGGTCAGATAAGTATCAATTTCATGTAAACCATACTCATATGATATGTTTAATTTGCAAATGAATTTGCATTTTGCAATCAGCAATATTATCAATTTGCAAATTTAAGCTAAATAAGTGGAAATAATATGAAACTCATTCCTCTTGCTATTGAATTTATAGAGATGCATAACCATCCAAAATCTTTTTTTACTAAAACGTCTGCCATAAACGGCTTACGTTAAAGCTATACCTTCCAACTCTAACAGCTTCTTTTTTCTTTCAATGCCACCAGCATAACCGGTTAATGTCCCACTTTTCCCTATGACTCTGTGACACGGAACAATCACTGAAATGGGGTTCTTGCCATTGGCGGCTCCGACTGCTCTTGCAGCTTTAGGCTTACCTATTCGATTGGCTAACTCTTGATAGCTGATCGACTCACCAAATGGGATATCACATAATGCTCGCCAAACTCGTTTTTGAAATTCAGTGCCTTCAGCCGCTATTGGCAGATCAAACGACTGCACTCTACCTTCGAAATAGCCAATAAGCTGTTTCGAAGCCTCTACTAAGATTGCGTGCTCGGGCGCGAAGGTCCCCAACGCTTTCGGGAGCGTGGTGTGTTCTTCAAACCAGAGTCCTAGCAACCCATCATCGTTTGCTTGAATCGTGACATTCCCAAGGGGGCTCGGTGTAATTAAGTAATACTTCATGAAAAATGGCTCCAACAATGCAACGTCGCGTAACTCCCCCACGGCGATACCTTCGCCGCATTCAACTGTGGGTGCTTCGCTAGGTATTTTTTAACGATCAAATCACTGTCAAGAAATAAGTCTGGCTCTGAAGCTCCTCTCATTCTTGCATAACTAACCGTCCATGGTCCGATGCCTTTCAAAGACAACCAATTGCTTGGTGGGCTTTCTGGCGTGTTAGCAATATGCTGCGCTAAGCGAGCTAATGTCTCTTTTCGACTGTTTGGCATTTTAAGAAAACTGAGGTCAGAGCGGGCCACAACGTTTGCGTTAGGAAAGACTCGCTGTCCGGATACATTATGGCCCAAGGTGTTAGTCAGCAAATTGAGCTGTCCGACGGCCGCTTTTACCGAAACCTGCTGCCCCACTACTGCCCTAACTCCCGCTTCCCAAGTCGACCAAACTCCCGGAAGTCGTAATCCAGGCCTAAGCACTAATTGCTCATCGTGCTCCGATAAACGCTCTTCTATCAAAGCCACATCAGTATTTAGGTCGAAGACTCTTTTTTATATTGCTCATCAACCAAGACAGCTTTGTGACATCCTCCAATTCAAATTCCACTTTGACGGTTTGTTTACCTTTAACATCCGCGTACAACTTGAACCAAGCTAAACTGCCATCAATATCCACGTAACGAGAGTAGCTGTGTGGCGTCACGTCTTCTACGCCCTCAATAGCTCTCAAACGATAGAAGTCGAGTAGCGACTCCCAATGATATTGACCGCGGTAAGCCAAGTGAATGACGTTACGCTCCAAATCATCAGACCTTACATGGTGACGTCTCATTTGCGAAGGCGTTAACTTCAGGTACTTCTTAAAAGCATCATTAAATCGACGAGTACTATTGAAGCCACTGGCAAAACCAACATCAGTTATTGATAACGAGCTGCTATGAAGCAACTGTTTGGCAAACATCAATTGATGATATTGAGCATAGACTTTG
>ASHK01001256.1 GCA_000695745.1 Vibrio madracius
AGTGGATTCGATCGGCGAGTGACCGCCATCTATGCGCTCTTCCAAGCGTTACTACCACTGCTGTTTTTCTCGATTGCCGTGTTGGTCAATCGCTTTCACACTCGTTATCGACGAATTAAGATCAAAGGACGTTTATTTAATGACACTATCGCTGGCAAACCTCACCATCCGTAAAAAGGAAGGTGAGGCGCTGTTTTCTGACTGCAGTTTCAATGTAAAACAGGCGAAATATTGACGCTAATGGGGCCAAGCGGGTGTGGAAAATCCACTCTGCTCGATGTTATTGCAGGCCATCTTTCCTCTGAGTTTGTATATCAAGGACAAGTACTACTTAATGGCAAACGCATCGATACGTTAGAGCCACACAAAAGGCAGGTGGGTATTTTATTTCAGGACGATCTGTTGTTCCCACACCTCAATGTTTGGGAGAACCTCGCTTTTGCGCTACCCGATCGATTTAAAGGTGCAGAGCGACAGGCGCAGGCGATGTACGCGCTAACTAGTATCCAACTCGATGACGTAGCTAGCCATTACCCAGAGCAATTATCCGGAGGACAACGCGCCCGAATCAGCTTAACGCGAATGCTACTTGCCAAACCAGGAGCAGCGTTGCTGGATGAACCATTTAGTAAACTCGATAAAGAGCTGCGTGTTCAGTTTAGAGATTGGGTGGTAGACCAACTTCGCACTGCCAACATTCCTACGTTAATGGTGACTCATGATGAGGACGATATTCCTGATGGTAGCCAAGTTCTCAAATGGCCTTGGGAGAGTGCAGCATGCTAGACAGCTTTAGTATCAAAGTCATTCGCTGGCCTTTATCTCAATCGGCTCGTGTGCTTAATCGATTCGGCATCACCGCCAATCAAACCACACTATTTGGTTTTGCTCTAGGTTGCCTGGCTTTTCCAGCTTTGGCGTTTGAACACTATTCCATTGCTCTAGTATTCATTTTACTCAACCGATTTGTGACGGCCTCGATGGCGCTTTAGCGCGCATTCAAGGCATTTCAGATGCCGGCGGTTTTTAGATATTAGCTTGGATTTTTTATTCTACTCATTGATACCGTTTGGTTTTGTTATTGCTAACCCTGAGCAAAATGCCATTGCTGGTGCGTTTTTGATCTTCTCTTTTATCGGCACGGGAACCAGCTTTTTGGCATTCGCCGTAATGGCAGGTAAACGTGGCATTGAAAATCCCGTTTATCGGAACAAATCTCTGTATTACATGAGCGGCCTGACTGAAGGCAGTGAGACCATTGGTTGCTTTGTATTACTGTGCTTATTGCCTGAGCATTTTGCAACCATCGCTTTTGTCTTTGGTGCAGCGTGCTGGTTTACGACCTTCACACGTATTTACTCAGGGTTCCACACATTGCGATAAACATTACTCAAATCAAATTAGATCTCGCTTTGATTGTGGTACATTCACCATTAGTTATTTCGGTTAATACGATGAAAGGATCGATATGTCTTCAGACTACTTTGGAACCAGTGCAGCCTACGCACGAAAAGAGAGTGATTACCGTGAAAA
>ASHK01001257.1 GCA_000695745.1 Vibrio madracius
GATGAGCAAAAGCTATCCGATGTTTTAGCTAAGATAGTGATAGAAGATCCAACGCTGAAAATTGAGCATCGTACTCGCAGCAACGAAACGGTCTTGAGTGGACAGGGTGAGTTCCACCTTAAGATTGCGCTCGAAAAAATGCTTGATGTGTTTAAGTTGGACGTTGAAACCAGTCAACCAAGCGTTGAGTACTTTGAGACAATTACTAAGCCTGCAGAAGCTCAGTATCGCCACAAAAAACAAAGTGGTGGGGCTGGGCAGTTTGGAGAGGTTCAACTAAAAGTCAAACCACTGGCACGAGGCGCTGGATTTAAATTTGTCAATCAAGTCGTCGGGGGTGCAATTCCCACGGCATTAATACCAGCCGTAGAAAAAGGCATTCTGCAAGCTCTTGAAGAAGGAGCGATTTCAGGTAACCCAATTCGTGATATTGAAGTCACAGTATTTGATGGCAAGTATCACTCAGTAGACTCAAAAGAAATTGCTTTTGTTATCGCCGGCAAAAAAGCCTTTTTGCGGGCTGTTGAAGCGGCTGGGCCAATTGTGTTAGAGCCAATTGTCGATCTAACACTTGAGATCCCAACCGCGTCAGTGGGAGACGTCTCTGGTGATCTATCAGGGAATCGTGGGCTGATTGTTGGCAGTGAGCAAGGTGCATTTGGTAGCACCTTGCTGGAAGCGAAGTCGCCGATTAATGAGTTACAAGATTACTCGAGACGCCTAAAAGCGCTGACTGGGGGCGAAGGTCGATTTAGTATGACACTTAGCCACTATGAGCCTGCGCCACCAACGATACAAAAGCAAGTGTGTGAGGGCACAGAGTAATTGCTCTGCTAATTAAATCATCAAAAAAAGCCCCCGCCATTCCAAAGGATTGCAGGGGCTTTCAACTGACGTTGTTGTTATTCTTTTGAGCTAAGCATTAAGACTTGTCATGTTTTTGCTGTGACCCAAGTTTAGTCGTTGTTTGGTTATTTTCCGAATTTGTCGTTGATTCTTGCTGTTCCATTTCTGCAATTTGCTGCTCAAGCTCTTTAATGCGGATTTCCGCTTCAAGCTCAGCAACACGTTTTTCAGATTCGCTACGTGTGTCCTTGTCTAAGCTCTCGGCAAGGATTTCAGTACGTTCGGTTTCTCTGGCTTCAGCGGTATCTTTCATGGACCCAGACACGCCACCAGCCACAGCGCCCATAGTGCCAGCTTTCACCGCCACTTCTGGACTGCCGGTTAAAGCCCCGGCGGTGACTCCAATCAGCGCGCCCCCAATTGCCCCACGGTTTCGAGCTGCATTTCGATTATCCT
>ASHK01001258.1 GCA_000695745.1 Vibrio madracius
AGATGGATGCACTAAAGCGAGAGAGAGTGAAACTCGATGTCGTTGCTCTTGAAAAAACATTGGGTTGTCCTGTTGTGACGTTATCTGCAACGGATAAAACACAAGTCAAAGCACTCAAAGACCGCTTGCACAAAATCGTAGTTCAAGGCGTCATACATGATGCACTTAGTATCAAGTATGACGATGCTATGGAACAGGCTATCGATAAAATAGCACCGATGTTTGAAGGTGGCGAAGTGAGTGCTCGCGCTCTAGCGATACGCGCTCTGGAAAATGACGTCATGGTACTCAATACGCTAAATGCTGAGCAGCGTGACTTAGTGCATTTATCGGTGAAACAAACTGGACTAGACATTGACCTTCAAGTCGCAGATGTTAAATACACTTTCTTGCACGAGCAGTGCAAAAAAATTCGTCGTAGTGAAGGTAAATTAAGCCGCAGTTTTACTGAGAAAGTCGATGCCATCATTCTCAACAAATGGGTGGGTGTTCCATTCTTTTTTGTTGTTATGTACTTAATGTTCATGTTCTCAATTAATATTGGTAGTGCATTTATCGATTTCTTTGATATTGGTGTCGGTGCATTGCTGGTTGATGGGGGCCACTATTTGCTTGATAACCATCTTCCAGTTTGGCTTGTCACTCTTATCGCAGATGGTGTTGGTGGTGGTATCCAAACCGTAGCAACCTTTATTCCGGTTATTGCCGCGTTGTATTTGTTCTTGGCAGTACTTGAAAGCTCTGGCTATATGTCTCGCGCAGCTTCGTGCTAGATAAAGTGATGCAAAAAATTGGTCTACCGGGTAAAGCTTTTGTTCCTTTGGTTTTAGGTTTTGGCTGTAACGTGCCATCCATCATGGCGACACGGACATTGGATCAAGAGCGTGAGCGAAAACTTGCAGCATCAATGGCGCCATTTATGTCTTGTGGTGCTCGCCTTCCTGTTTACGCTTTATTTGCCGCGGCATTTTTCCCTGAAAGTGGTCAAAATATCGTGTTTGCTCTTTATCTGCTCGGCATTGTGGCGGCTGTTTTAACTGGGCTAGTGCTAAAACACACCTTATACCCGGGGTCAAGCGACAGCTTAGTGATGGAAATGCCAGACTACGAATTGCCTACGTTCCAAAACGTAATGATCAAGACATGGCAGAAGCTCAAGCGCTTTGTTTTAGGTGCAGGTAAGACCATTGTTGTTGTAGTGACTATTTTGAGCTTCTTAAATTCAGTCGGAACTGATGGCTCATTTGGTAATGAGAACACTGAAAACTCAGTCTTATCGAAAGCCGCTCAAGTGGTGACACCTGTGTTTGCTCCAATGGGCGTTCAACAAGATAACTGGCCTGCTACTGTAGGCATTATTACCGGCATCTTTGCAAAAGAGGCTGTCGTTGGCACGCTAAATAGCCTATATACTTCTAGTGAAGCTGAAGATACTGAGTATGATTTGGTCGGTAGCTTACATGAAGCCGTAATGTCTATTCCGGATAACCTAGCAGGGCTAAGTTACTCTGATCCATTAGGCGTTGATGTGGGTGACCTGTCGGACAAGTCTGCCGTTGCAGAAGACCAAGAAGTAGACACGTCTATCTTTGGTAACTTGAAAGGGTTCTTTGTTACAGGCAACGCTGCATTTGCTTATTTGATCTTTATTTTGCTTTATACACCTTGCGTAGCAGCAATGGGGGCTTATGTGAGGGAGTTTGGTCAAAAATACGCTCGCTTTATTGCAGTGTGGACGATGGGTCTTGCCTATGGAAGTGCGACACTTTATTACCAAGTGACGCATTTTAGCGCCAG
>ASHK01001259.1 GCA_000695745.1 Vibrio madracius
CGAATCGACTCTGCATCGCGAACAATATTGTCCGCTCTAAAATGGCTGAGGTAATCGGCTTGCTGCTGTGGTGTTTGATTTGCCAAGGTTTGATGGCTGATGACGGTGCTATTCCCGGTGCCTCTTTGGTCCAGTAGAAGTACTTTATAATCCTGTAACGCGCGTTTTAACCAACCATTATTGCCATTCGGGACGGGGTGATGGGAACCCGGGACCTCCCTGAAAGTAGACTAGCCAAGGCTTGTCTGCCGTGTCATCGACAAGTGATACTTCTCGCGCAAAGACATTAATGTTGCCTTTATCTGGGTGCTGATAATCCAATGGAACAATAAAGTTGTGAGGGGTAAAACGTAAACCTGAGTCGATGAAAGAGGCGGTGTTTACTGTCATATTCGAACTTCCGTGATGATAGGGAAACTGCTATTTCTGCAATGTCAGAAAATGAGGTACTCGCTATGCGAAGAAACAGCAGTGAAGTAGCACCGACGTTAACGTTTTTGCAATGAAAACGCCAGTGACAATCGAACAAATACAAAGTAATCGACGCACAGGTATTAGTTTTCGGTACCTAAATGTGGTGAGCGCTTATTTTGTAATCTCAGGCCATCGCGAATATTTAATCCCATAAGCGTTAAGTTGATAAAACCTGCGACAAATTCTATGCCTTGAATCCAATAAAAGGTGTGGTCAAATTGGCCTTTAGAGGCAAGGGTGTAAAGATAGATCGCACAAGGTAGCAGTACCAACATGCCATTAGCGGCAATAAATGGCATCCGCTTTTTCTTTGTTCCAAGTACTTCCTTATTTGCTTTTGGCGCGAGCTTTGAACCTGTAATGCCAGCAATTGCCATACAAGGGATCAAAACCCATACGGCAAAGAAAATGGCAGTTTTCACTGTAGTCACAGCTTGCTCACTTCCGAACAGCTCGACTAAAACGCTGCTGGTGAAGAATGACAAAATCAAAACAAAAGACAATGATCGCTGCGGTTCGGTGAAGTAGAGAGAGGGTCGTGCGCATAATAAAACCATTTGGCTGATTTGTTTAGGTGGTTTAGTTTACATAACAATAGTTGCAATCGCAACTATTGTTATTGGTTTTATATGGTGCGGATTTATAAGGGGCAGTTTGGGGATCTAATTAGCTTGGATAGCAGACAATATTTTGAAACACCGCCCTCTCGGTTACGGCTTTATAACCGTGTGGCTGATCACTATAAAAGCGTAAACTTTCACCTGTGCGACAGCATGCCACTTACCTTCAAACAGAATCTCGACGTTACCTTCCAACACAATGATATGCTCAATCACACCTACGCTGTGAGGTGAAGACAGTTGGCAATGGTGCTGCGCTAGCGTAATTTCAAACATTTCCATATTGGTGTCACTGGTGTAGGGGAATAGGGTATTGACCAGCATGTTTTCATCTTCTGGGAACGTCATTTCACTGTCACGCAGCACAGGATCGTTTGCGAAGAAACTAGAAAACGACGCTTCTAAACCGCTAGATATCTTCCATAGTGTCGAAATTGTAGGACTTGATTCCCCCCTTTCTATCTGTCCCAGCATAGCTTTGGAGACGCCTGTAAGCTTGGCTGTTGCGTCTAAGCTCAATCCTTTGTGCTTTCTTATCTGCTTCAAGTGTGCCGCGATTTGCGATTTAAAAACGGTGTCATTCATAGGGTTCTCTTGTTGTGCGTTATAGCGCACAGTGATACTCTTGGGTTTGTGCGTTATTACGCACAAGAATAGCATTGTTGACGAACTAAGGAACTAACATGAAAGGAATCTTTAGCTTGAGTCATGTTTCTGCAGGCTTTACGGCGGTATTAGTTGGCTATACCAGTTCTGTGATCATCATTATTCAAGCGGCGACGCAATCTGGCGCAAGTTCAATTCAAATCGAAAGCTGGCTATTGGTTCTAGGCGTGATGATGGGGCTAACCTCAATAGGTCTGTCATGGTTTTATAAAATGCCTATTCTCACCGCATGGTCGACACCAGGGGCAGCGATGTTAGTTGTGTTCGGCAGGGRRGTACCAGTTAAGTGAGGTGATAGGTGCGTTTGTGGTTTCTGGTTTAATGATTGCCGTGACAGGGCTGATTGGTCCCCTTAGT
>ASHK01001260.1 GCA_000695745.1 Vibrio madracius
GGCAAAAGCAACCAACGATCATCAAAGGAGGGTTCGCCGAATTCCAAGATCCCATCACCCCTGAAGAACTTGCGGGACTGACGATGGAAGAGGTGGTCGACTCACGTTTTGTATCGAATCTCGACAACAACTGGCAAGCTGAACACGGACCTTTTGACGATGACAAGTTTGCCACACTACCAGAACGCAATTGGTCTTTTATTGTACAAGCAGCAAACCATTGGCATGACGGTGCAGCACAGCTTGTGAAACCGTTTCAAACGATGCCGCAGTGGCTGTTCGATGACTTGATGATTAGCTTCTCTGTTGAGGGTGGTGGTGTCGGTCCTCATATTGACCAATACGATGTCTTTATTATTCAGGGTATGGGAAAACGTCATTGGCGAGTAGGCGCCAAAGACGTAGGACAGTATAAAGAGACTCAGCGTCATGAAGCTCTTCGCCAAATCGAATCTTTCGAAGCAGAAATTGATGACATTTTAGAACCTGGTGACATTCTTTACATTCCACCAGGCTTCCCACACGATGGCTATGCCCTTGAGCCTTCAATGAGCTACTCTGTTGGATTCCGCTCTCCAAAAGAACAAGAACTGATCAGTAACTTTGCGGATTATGTTCTGGCGCATGATTATGGTGATGAGCACCTCCACAAACCCGAGCTTCGCACTCAAAACAACTTCGGCAGATTTCAACAAGCGATCTAAACTCTCTCGTTGGCATGTTAAAAGCCACTTTAGATAACGAAGAGACGCTCAAAGATTTCATGGGATGTATGTTGAGCCAATCTCGACACCAATTAAACATCATCGAGCCCAGTTCAAAATGGAGCGGTGAAGATGTGTATCAACACTTAGAAAATGGTGGTGATATCCTCAAAGTTTCAGGACTAAGAGCACTAGCGCATGAAAGCGAGCCAAACATCGTCTACGTAAACGGTGAAATGTTCAAAATTCCTGATGAATTAACGGACGTCGCATTATTGATGACTAGCCAAGATGTTATCTGCCTTAAAAACAGCGGTGAATGGCTGACACAAAATTCAGCGGTGATATCGCTGATCACCGATTTAATCAACAAAGGCTATTGGTTCATCGAATAAGTCACTCGTGCTATTGGCGTGTTTACGTTCTCCGTTGACACGCCAATTTTTCATCTAAGATTTGATTTTAGATACCGTAATCACAGCAAACAGCGAGGCAATCACTGCCGCGCCTAAAACCAGATTAAACACACTCGCCATACCAAACCATTCTGCACTGATGCCCCCTACCATGGTACCAACAGCGTAACCGCCTGCGATAGCAAACAGCAGCAAGCCTTGCGTAAACGCCGGAGGCAATGTGGTCACTTTGGCGACAATTGCCGGTTTAACCATATCAACCATAGATAAGCATTGCATAAACAATAAGTGCATGACTAAAGGTAGATAGAACAAGCGCCCATCTCCGCTCACCAACAAAGACAATACCAATCCAACAGCAATATAACCGACTAAACCGACGATCCACACCTTAGCCGCGCTAAATTTGCTGAGGGCCCGACCTGCAATATCCAACGTTAGTAAGCTAATTACCGAAGATAACGACAGTAATAATGCCGTGGCTGATTTGTCGATTAAAAACAGGCTTTCAAACAAGTTAGGGCCTTGAGCTACCTGATTGGAACTCGCAATCATCGCGACGAACACCGCAAGTAAAAACGTCAAGAACGTCGTATTCCAGCGCCCTTTTCCCAACGATTCCTGAGCAGACGGTGTTACTAATTGCATACGGGCTGCGGCTTTTTAGCTATCTATTCTGGTCACCAATAATGCAAGTAGCGCGCTAATACCCACGACGACAAAAGCACCGTGCGAACACAAGGCTTCACTGAGTGCCAGCACCGCCCCCATCACTACCGCCCCCACAAAGATACTTTGATTCATTCGAGTAAGGCGCAACGCCTGCTGTTCATCGCTATACCCTGCCGCTACGATAAATGTTGGGTTGACTGTCATCAGAGTAATGGAGCCCAAGCCGACAAGAAACGTCGCCAAATACATTGCCCATGTTTGAGAAATGAACGCAAACATCGCCATGGCAACAATATAACTTAACAGGGCCAGCTTTTTGTGCTAGA
>ASHK01001261.1 GCA_000695745.1 Vibrio madracius
AGCCCATCCCACCGCCACCAGAAGAAAAGTGGGACTACGTTGAAACGCTGCCTAAACGCGAAGTAGAAGTGCAAGCGAAAGAACAAGTGGTTTCTAAAATCCCTTACATCATGCAGTGTGGCGCGTATAAAACCCTAGCCCAAGCTGAAGCGCGTAAACTGGATATCGCTTTTCAGGGACTCTCAAGCTCGATTCGTAAGAAAGAAGGCAGCAGTTGGTTCCGAGTGGTGCTCGGTCCTTACTCACTTAAGCGCGACGCTGAACGAGATAAACACAAGTTGCAACGCGCAAAAATAGAGCCGTGTGCGATTTGGAAGGACTCGCAGTAGGCTTCTTAAACGCTACGTTTCGTGTCCCCTGTTAAGCAGGGGACGACTTACCCACATTGCCAAGCCACTAGAAAGTAATTCTCCCTCAGGATAACCCCACTTCCCCTTGAAATCTCTTTGCCTCGTCCGCATATCCCATTTATACCCGAATTAAAACCAATGTGAGGCAAACGTCGTGACTACTATTGTATCTGTACGCCGAAATAACAAAGTCGTGATCGCTGGTGATGGACAAGTATCCCTAGGCAACACCGTAATGAAAGGGAATGCTCGTAAAGTTCGTAGACTATACAACAACAAAGTACTAGCGGGCTTTGCCGGCGGCACGGCTGACGCGTTTACTCTGTTTGAGCGCTTTGAAAGCAAACTACAAATGCACCAAGGTCACCTGACCAAAGCTGCGGTTGAATTAGCCAAAGACTGGCGCAGCGATCGTGCTCTGCGCAAACTAGAAGCCTTACTTGCCGTCGCTGATGAGACCGCATCATTAATCATCACAGGTAATGGTGATGTCGTTCAACCAGAAAATGACCTAATTGCTATTGGTTCTGGTGGTAATTTCGCTCAAGCAGCCGCTATCGCATTACTAGAAAATACTGATTTAGATGCCCGTGAAATCGCGGAAAAATCCCTTAAAATTGCAGGCGACATCTGCGTATTCACTAACCATTATCACACTGTTGAAGAACTAGAAAGCGATGCGCAGTAGCATCCAAAAAATCAAAATAGTGTCTGAAATTTTGTAAGGAATTGATTATGTCTGAGATGACTCCACGTGAGATTGTTCACGAGCTAAACCGCCATATTATTGGTCAAGATAAAGCGAAGCGCTCTGTGGCGATCGCTCTTCGCAACCGCTGGCGTCGTATGCAACTTGAAGAAAGTTTGCGTGCGGAAGTATCACCTAAAAACATTCTAATGATCGGCCCTACCGGTGTCGGTAAAACAGAAATCGCTCGCCGCTTAGCCAAGCTTGCCAATGCGCCTTTCATCAAAGTTGAAGCCACTAAGTTTACCGAAGTGGGCTACGTGGGCAAAGAAGTGGAAACTATCATTCGCGATCTTACTGATGTAGCGATTAAGATGACTCATCAACAGGCCATGGAAAAAGTCACTTTCCGCGCCGAAGAGCAAGCCGAAGAGCGTATTCTTGACGCCCTTTTACCACCAGCTCGAGATGCTTGGGGTCAAAACGAACAGAAAGAAGAAGGCTCGTCCAATACTCGTCAAATTTTCCGCAAGAAACTGCGCGAAGGTAAATTAGACGATAAAGAGATCGATATCGAAACTGCAGCACCACAAATGGGCGTTGAAATCATGGCGCCTCCTGGCATGGAAGAAATGACCAACCAGCTGCAAAGCATGTTCCAAAATCTAGGTGGCGATACCAAGAAAAAGCGCAAGCTGAAAATCAAAGATGCCTTCAAAGCACTTACTGAAGAAGAAGCCGCTAAACTGGTAAACCAAGAAGAGCTCAAAGAGCAAGCGATCTACAACGTTGAGAACAACGGTATCGTGTTTATCGATGAGATCGACAAAATCTGTAAACGCGGTGAAGCCTCAGGTCCTGATGTGTCTCGTGAAGGTGTGCAGCGTGATTTACTGCCTCTTATCGAAGGCAGCACAGTGTCAACGAAACACGGCATGGTTAAAACTGACATATCCTGTTTATCACATCTGGTGCATTCCAAGTAGCAAAACCATCGGACTTGATTCCAGAGCTGCAAGGTCGTCTGCAATTCGTGTTGAATTGGAAGCCCTTAGCAGTGATGACTTTAAACGTATCTTGACCGAGCCAAAAGCATCGCTCACCGAACAGTACATTGCCTTGATGAAAACTGAAGAGGTAGACGTAGAGTTTACTGAAGACGGCATTCAGCAAATTGCAGACGCCGCTTGGACAGTAAACGAGACGACCGAGAACATCGGTGCTCGCCGTCTGCATACGGTTATGGAGCGTTTGATGGATGAGATCTCATTTGAAGCCACTGATAAGCCGGGTTCAAAACTGACGATTGATTCAGGTTACGTGAAGTCAAAGCTTGGCGAGTTTGTCGAAGACGAAGATTTGAGTCGCTTTATTCTTTAATGACTTGATGTATGGATGATCAAACGGTGCTTTTGAAGCGCCGTTTTTTTTATTGCTAGTCATAAACTGATCCACGCTTGCGACTATTCAGAAGAGTCACGCGCGTCAGAAAACCTTCACTTTCGTGAAGATGACGACGTAAACCGTCATTTCCTTGAACAAGGAAATCTCGCGCAGCAAGTGACGCCATTACAGCAAACATCTAAACCCACCACGCCGCAATTTGAACACTTCCATACCTGCGATTATTCAAAAAGAGTCACGCGCTTCAGAAGATCTTCACTTTCGTGAAGATGACGACATTAACCGTCATTTCCTTGAAAAAGGAAATCTCGCACAGCAAATGACGCCATTACAGCTGACATCTAAATTCATCACACTGCAATTTGAACACTTTCACAACTGCGACTATTCAAAAAGAGTCACACGCTTTAGAAGATCTTCACTTTCGTGAAGATGACGACGTTAACCGTCATTTCCTTGAAAAAGGAAATCTCGCCCAGCAAGTGACTCCATTACAGCAAACACCTAAACCCACCACGCTGCAATTTGAACACTTTCACAACTGCGACTATTCAAAAAGAGTCACGCGCTTTAGAAGACCTTCACTTTCGTGAAGATAGCGACGTTAATCGTCATTTCCTTGAAAAAGGAAATCTCGCGCAGCAAGTGACGCCAATACGGCAAACATCTAAATTCATCACGCTGCAAATTGAAGACTTTCACGCCTGCGACTATTCAAAAAGAGTCATGCGCTTCAGAAGACCTTCACTTTCGTAAAGATGACGACGTTAAACGTCATTTCCTTGAACAAGGAAATCTCGTACAGCAAGTGCCTCTATTACAGCCAATATCTAAATTCATCACGCTGCAATTTGGAAACTTTCACAACTGCGACCATTCAACAGAGTCACGCGCTTCAGAAGATCTTCACTTTCGCGATGTATGGACTCCCTCCCTCAAGAGGGAACTAAAATTACTGGTGACAAAACCATAATCTTTAGGAGTCCATACATGAA
>ASHK01001262.1 GCA_000695745.1 Vibrio madracius
ATCTGTCGCGACAATCGATAAAATTACTGATCTTAACGGCATCCGGACCTTTGAAATCGATTTTGAATCTGGGTTTTGCGTCGATGTTGAAATTGGAGCCAGTATCGCGGTGGATGGCGTCTGTTTAACGGTTACTGAAATTCAAAGTGAGACGCGTCTCTCTTTTGACGTCATGCTGCAGAGCCTGAACATCACCACATTGAGTGCGTTTGAAGAAGGCCAGAGAATCAATGTCGAGCGTGCGGCAAAAGATKGGGCCGAGATTGGGGGTCATCCGCTTTCAGGACATGTGGACTTCAAAACCCCATTGGTTGCTATTCATCAACAAGAAGACAACTACCGTATACAATTTCAGTTGCCAAAAGCGTGGAAGCCATACGTGTTCCCTAAAGGCTACATCGCTATCAACGGGGCAAGTTTGACGGTATCAGAAGTCGACAAACAAGAAGGGTGGTTTGACGTGTGGCTGATTCCAGAAACTCGCCGTATGACGACGTTTGAAGGCAAGCTGGTGGGGGATGAGGTTAATATCGAGATTGAGCGTGGCACTCAAGTTGTTGTTGATACCGTGCGCGATACAATAGCTGACACTTTAGGCCCACTGTTGCCGATGTTTGAAAAATTCTTGGAACAAAATGGTGTTGACGTAGATACTATTGGCCAGGCGACCACCAAACGCCTCAGTGATCAAAAAGATAAGTAGCAAAATAGAGTAATGCCGCCTCCGATGAGGCTTTTTTTATCTAACCAATTTCATATTTTTAGTCGTTATTTCTATAATTTAAACAAAATGTTACCAGAGAAAACGGTTGCGATGATAATGAGTTGTATGTTACTTTTCCGCGCAATCTCGGAATGAATCTGGGGGAGACGCGTTGTGACCATTCAAGCTGATTGTGACACAACGTAGGGTAGGTACTGGTTATGCCAATAATCAGTAGACGGGATACTGATGCCTAGAAGGGCATGTTAATGGGAAACCCAACATTGAAACATATTAACTCACACTCAAAAATCAGCTTTGTACTTCCAAACTGTGTATTGCGCATAAACCGTAGTATCACAGAGCCTTGATTTCAAAACACTAATACTTTTCTAAATGAAGCCATTCATTTAGGTCTTTGTCACATCTGAAATACGGTGGGACTTGTTTTGCTATGCGCGTAGCGAGGGTTCTCGCACGCCTAATCTAGGTTAGAAAAATGAGTACAGCATTCGAATTTGACTCTAAAGAATTCGCGTCTTCAATTTCGGTACACGTTCCACACGTTGAAGGCATTTATGACCTGACACCTGATCAGGTTTTACTTGATCAAGCGGAACACGAATCAGAAGTTCGTTCCTATCCACGTCGTCTGCTATCGCCATTAAGCGTGCGTTTGGCGCTTTGGTGGAAGACACTCGTGGGCAAATCTTTCTTGATTGTCTTGCTGGAGCAGGCACGCTTGCGATGGGTTACAACCATCCTGAAATTAATCAAGTTCTTAAAGAGCAGCTTGATTCAGGTTTGCCTTACCAAACTCTTGATATTACGACAGAAGCGAAAGATCGTTTTATCAAACGAGTGAAAGCGTTCCTGCCGCAAGAATTCGCTGACCAATCGGTGATTCAGTTTTGTGGCCCTTCGGGTGCCGACGCTGTTGAAGCCGCTATCAAATTGGCGAAGCAAACTACGGGTAGAAATACGATGTTTGCCTTCCGCGGTGCCTATCATGGTATGACGAATGGCACCATGGGCATGATGGGTAACCTTGGCACCAAAGCTCGTCGCACTGGC
>ASHK01001263.1 GCA_000695745.1 Vibrio madracius
TCCTGTCCAGCTTCATCAATGAAATATGTACGATTGATGATGAACTTAGAGAATGAATAGGGGAAGAAAAATAGCGCAATGCCCAACGTAATGACGCTAAGAATTAACCAAATTAGTAAGTGACCCACAATGTCAAAAATGGCGACATCTGCTCGCAATCTCATAAAACTACCTGAATTAAAATAAACAATGACTTTCGCGCGGAAAGCCATTTACCAATTATTGAGTGATAGCGTGTTCTTGTATCACGGAATTATAACGCTCGAAGCCTAATCTGAGATCATCAATGAGATCATCAACACTTTCTAGACCGATGTGAAGTCGAATTAATGTGCCATCAAAGTTAGGATTGGCGACCGTTCGTAATGCGTTAAAACTGCTCGGTTCATTTGCCAAGACTAAACTTTCAAACCCGCCCCAAGAATAGCCCATACTAAAGTGCTGCATACCATCCAAAAACGCCGTCGTTGCTTTTGGATTGGTTGTCTTAAGGACAAAGCTAAACAGTCCATTTCCGCCAGTAAAATCACGGTGGAAAAATTCGCTACCAGGGCATGTGTCTAGCGCTGGGTGACGAACATGATCGACTTCAGCTCGAGTGGCTAACCACTTGGCGACTTCAAGGCTATTTTGCGCATGTTGACGCAGCCTTACATCCAGTGTCCGAATTCCACGAAGTCCTAAGTATGCATCATCGGGAGACACACATTGTCCCATAAGATAACTCTGTTCACGTAACTGATCCCAGTACTTTTCATGTGTGACCGCCGTACCTAACATCACATCGGAGTGACCCACGATATATTTGGTCGCAGCCTGGATAGAGATATCCACTCCGTGTTCAAATGGTGAGAAGTTCACACCGGCTCCCCAAGTGTTATCGAGCATCACAATGATGTCCGTTTCGTGGGCAATATCAGCCATTAGAGGGACGTCTTGGACTTCCATTGTGATAGAGCCCGGGGATTCCAGAAACAGGATTTTAGTGTTTGGCTGAATGAGTTTACGGATACCTTCGCCAATCATTGGGTCGTAGTATGTGGTCTCTACGCCCATTTTTTTCATAATTGAATCACAAAAATCACGTGTAGGCTCGTAGCAGGTGTCAACCATCAGAATATGATCGCCAGTCTCTACAAACGACAGAATGGCGTTAGAGATAGCCGCGGTGCCACATGGATAGAGAGCACAGCCTACGCCACCTTCAATTTCCGTCATCGCGTCCTGGAACGCAAAGTGGGTATGAGTGCCACGTCGCCCATAAAACAGCGTTTTGTTTGCTCGGTTAATGGTGGCATGCTTTTTCTCTGCCACGCTATTAAAAACGACGGTGGAGGCTCGCTGGACGGGTGGATTAACGACACCGTTGGTCCATTTCTTATCACGGCCAGCGGTAATGAATTTGGTGGTCTTGCTCTCTGACATTTAGATTCCCTGTCTGCGTCTTGAATTCTTGTAGAAAGGCGATGTTTAAAGAGGATAAATGCAATAAAACACGAAGGCCAAAGAGTTTCAAGTCTTTGGCCTCACTACGCCAGTAAGAGAGAGTCTCTAAGCTATGGTCAGAGCAGTGGATTGAAGAGGTAAAACAGCCTTTCAAAGAATCGATGGTAAATACTTCTTTGTTTCCAAACGCTGTAGTCCACCTGTTCCGAGCGCTGGACATAGCTAGACTGTAATGTATGCATTTCTTTGGTAAAGGCTGGATCTTCCACCGCTAATGTGACTTCGAAGTTTAACCACAAGCTGCGCATATCCATATTAACCGTGCCGACCAGACAAAACAGTTCATCGATAACGACGGACTTGGTATGCAGTAAACCGCCATCAAACTCGTAGATTTTTACTCCTGAGGACAGTAAGTCGGTATAGAACGCTCGCGACGCCCACTTCACCATGATGGAATCGTTGTTCTTAGGAATAATCAGTTCAACGTTGATGCCTCGCTGGGCCGTCGTTTTGATCGTTTCGAGCAAATCAGCACTGGTACAAAATAAGGGGTGGTAATTCTCACAGATTCTTCTGCTTGATGCATAGCTAACGTGAGTACCTGACTAATTAAATGGTCAGGCATACCAGGTCCCGACGGTACCACCTGTACTGGTTTAGAGTCGATAGGGATCTCAACGCTACATTCAGGTTGTGCAGGCAACTGGCGGTCGCCAGTTTCCACTTCCCAGTCCCAGCAATGGATAGCAGAAAGCACGTTTACGGTAGGCCCTTCAATGCGGATCATAATGTCAATCCATTGACCTACTCCCGAATCTTGCTTGAAGTAGGCAGGGTCTACCATATTCATTGAACCGGTATACGCAACATCATCATCAATAACGATGATTTTGCGATGCTGGCGCAAGTCTAAGCGACGTAGAAAGATACGCCATGGTGATACTTCTAGACCTTCCACTAGCTCAATGCCTGCGTCTCGCATCATTTTCGCCCAGTGACTTTTGAAAAATGTGTGACTCCCAGCAGAATCTAAAAGTACTTTGACATCGACACCGCGCTTTGCTGCTTGAATCAGGGCTGATGCAACAGAGTCAGCTAATCCACCTGGGTACCAGATATAGAACACCATACGAATGCTTTGTTTGGCTTGTTCAATATCATTGATGACTGAAAGCAAGATTCTCTTGAGGGGTTGTTTGTAATTGAAGTTGATTGCCGCATAGGGCAGGGATACCCATTCTGTTGTTACACAGATGGTCTATCTTCGAAATGTGCGTACCCAGACCATCGGTAATGTGTGCATTACAGTCATTGAGTTGATAGAACCAATCGCCAAACGGGTGGAACATTTCTCTGGCACGGTCTGCACGTTTTCTACCTAGGTTCAGCTCACCAAACAAGAAATAGCACAATACGCCTACGACGGGGATGATGTAAATCACCATTAACCATGCAAGAGAAACGCTGACAGCGCGACGTTTGAGCACGACGCGTAGAGTGACACCCGCGACAAGAACCCAATAAAGTCCAATGCCAGCCAGTGTAAGAAAGTGGTATACCTTGTCCATTTTGCCTCGTTAGAAAGACGCTTTCGCAAATAATAAGCTCAGAATCAAGTATTTGGAATAGTTAGTTGCCTGTCAAATACAACCTGTTACACAAGCCATGAAAATGAATGAAACCGTCATTTCTACCCAATTCGGTAGGGTTTTGATGATGATGTTATTAATATTGATGCAAGGGGGATGTGCAGAAGACTGTCGTGAGCGACAGAGTTTTTTTGGTTTACAGGTGATGGAAAAAGGCGCAAACCACCGATAAAACGAATGGAAAATAATCATTTGGAAGTTTGGCGCTTCCAATTTTAAATGTAAGCTGTTTTACTTGCTATATCGCTGCTAGATAATTTWTACGTTAGTCGTATGTAAATTTATCTTAC
>ASHK01001264.1 GCA_000695745.1 Vibrio madracius
ATACCTAGGATCGCAATGATGTCTTTCAGCTCTTTATAGCGCTGCAGCGTCTGCTGAACACCACGTGCTACATCATAGTGCTCTTGACCAACAACAAGTGGGTCAAGCTGACGAGATGTAGAATCTAGTGGGTCGATCGCAGGGTATAGACCCATAGCTGCGATGTTACGGTTAAGTACAACCGTTGCATCCAAGTGCGCGAACGTCGTTGCAGGAGACGGGTCAGTCAAGTCATCCGCAGGTACATATACTGCCTGTACAGACGTGATAGAACCTGATTTAGTTGACGTGATACGCTCCTGTAGAACACCCATCTCTTCTGCAAGAGTTGGCTGGTAACCTACCGCAGATGGCATACGACCTAGAAGAGCCGATACCTCTGTACCTGCAAGTGTATAACGGTAGATGTTATCAACGAACAGTAGTACGTCACGACCTTCGTCACGGAACTTCTCTGCCATTGTTAGACCAGTCAGGGCAACACGTAGACGGTTTCCTGGTGGCTCGTTCATCTGACCGTAAACCATTGCTACTTTTGATTCTTCAGGCTTCTCAACGTTTACAACGCCCGCTTCCTGCATTTCAAAGTAGAAGTCGTTACCTTCACGAGTACGCTCACCTACACCCGCAAATACGGATAGGCCTGAGTGTTGAAGTGCGATGTTGTTGATAAGTTCCATCATGTTAACGGTCTTACCTACACCTGCACCACCGAATAGACCGATTTTACCACCCTTAGCGAATGGGCAAACCAAGTCGATTACTTTAACACCAGTTTCTAGAAGCGCAGTCTCGTTGGATTGTTCTTCGTAGCTTGGCGCTTCACGGTGAATCGCATAGCTTTCTTCTGCACCGATCTCACCACGCTCGTCAATCGCATCACCAAGAACGTTCAT
>ASHK01001265.1 GCA_000695745.1 Vibrio madracius
TGAATCTGACGCGATATTAGATCTCAAATATTACAGAAATATGACGTTTCTATTTCTGTGTTAATTAACTGCGATGTTTGCTTGATTTTTGTGCATTATCCATATCTAAATTTATCTAACTTATTGATTTTTATTGTTAAAATTATTGGTGAGAAAAAGAGATTAATTTGCTCTCGTCGATGGAAAAATTCGATTTATGGGCGTTTTTATGATGCTTATATGACAAGTAAGCCTTCATTGTGACAGTTACTTATTCGGAAATTTCATTGAATTTTATTTGTAACGTAAGTTTTACCGAATATTGTCGCCTTGGAGAGATTTTGCTATAAATGAAACTCACTCATTTTAGGCGCTATCGTATGTCACACCTTAACTACAATCACCTCTATTACTTCTGGATGGTCTGCAAGCAAGGCTCGGTAACAAAAGCTGCAGATGCGTTGTTTTTGACACCTCAAACCGTGACAGGTCAGATTAAAGCTCTCGAAGAGAGGATGGATGGCAAACTCACAAAGCGTAATGGACGTAGTGTTGAGCCAACAGAGTTAGGACAACTGGTGTATAAATATGCCGATCGCATGTTTGGCTTGAGTTATGAAATGTTGGATATTGTGAATTACAGTCAGCGTTTCCAATGTTTTGTTTGATGTGGGGGTGGCTGATGCACTTTCTAAGCGCCTAGTGAGTAAAATATTGATGACGACTATTCCTGCCGACAACAGTATTCATTTACGCTGTTTTGAATCGACCCATGAGATGTTGTTAGAGCAATTAGCTCAGCACAAGCTCGACATGATCTTATCGGACTGCCTGTAGATTCAAGTCAGAGTCCGGGCTTATTTAGTAAGAAGCTTGGAGAAAGTCGCATGAGTTTCTTCACCTCAGGCCATATCGATAATGTGAGTTTTCCAGAGATTCTCGAACAAAGACGTTTGCTTATACCAGGCAGTCGCACTTCCATGGGACGTAAAGTCCTACAATGGTTTGATCAGCAAGGTATTCAACCGAATATTCTCGGTGAATTCGATGATGTCGCTCTGATGAAAGCGTTTTCTATGTATAAAGAAGACGTGATATTTCTCGCACCGAGTATCTACATGTCTGAAATGAGAGATAAGCGTAACCTTCAATTGATTGGTGATATTGAAGATCTTAAAGAAGAATACTACGTCATATTTGC
>ASHK01001266.1 GCA_000695745.1 Vibrio madracius
CCCAGTCGCGATCGCAGTGATAACCCGCATCGTGTCTGGTTACGGCGAGGATGCGGTCGCGGCTTTTGGTATTGTCACGCGCATAGAATCGCTAATTCTGGTGGGCATTTTGTCATTGAGTGTGGTGATGACGCCTTTCGTGGCTCAGAATTTCGGCGCTAAACATTGGCATAGACTGGATAAAATCGTTGCTCATGCCGGGCGACTGACCGTGTATTGGGGGATAGCGGCCTTCACTGTTGTGGCGCTATTTCCACAGACGATCATGACGCTGTTTACCCAATCTGATACGGTTGTGGCACAAGGCGTTGATTATTTTTGGACTGTCGGCTTAAGTTTCCCTATGTTTGGCCTGCTACTCATTACGACCTCTTTTCTCAATGGGTGCAATCGCCTCGAACGTCGCTAAAACTTACCATGGTGAAGTCGCTCGGTTTGACAATACCGCTTGCTTTGCTTGGGTCATATTGGTCGTTAGAAGGGACTTGGGTAGGATTGTCCATCGCCAATGTAATCGGAGCATGGTATGCATACAAGGTGCTGAATCGTTGGCTCAGTGAGCATGGTTCGACACTGCCAAAGCGAAGCATAGTTAATGATTATAAATCGGATCTGATGTTTTGGTCGTCAGGTAAGTAGGGCGAGATACGCATTACGCCGCTCATATCAGTAATGCTGATTGATATGGAGCGGCGTGGTTCGGCGATTAGCTCATCATAGGAATGACCAAGCACCGCTTAATGGTTATGTTGACGTTCAATTTCGATCGCTTTTTGGTAGTTTGGATTCTTCTCTAGCTGCTCAGAGTAGCGCTGAATGTTGGCGTATCGGCTAATGACGCCTAAATTCGTGACAACATCCACCACGAACGACATCATGATGTCCGCTCCAGTCAAACGATCTTCAATCAGATAGCGCTTACCCTCAAGTTGCTGATTCACATAATCCAATACTTTGTTTTGTTCCATATCTGCATAGCTTGATAGGAAGGCGGTTTCTGCAGGCTCTTTTGCAAGAAACACGTTCAGAAGTAGCGGAAGCATCGCAGAACTTTCTGC
>ASHK01001267.1 GCA_000695745.1 Vibrio madracius
AAAGCCTAGCTCACCAAAGAACTGTTCAATACGCTCAACTGTACGAGTAACTGGGTGTAGACCCCCGTTCTCGATACGACGTCCTGGTAGAGTAACGTCGATAGTCTCTGCTGCAAGTTTTGCTTCAAGTTCAGCACGTTGTAGTGCATCTTTACGAGCAGCAATCGCTTGTTGAACTACGCCTTTCGCTTTGTTGATCTCTTGACCAGCACTGCGGCGCTCTTCTGGTGGTAGTTTACCTAGGCTTTGAAGTTGAACCGTTAGTTCACCTTTCTTACCTAGATACTGAACACGCACTTCGTCAAGTGCGACTAGCGAATCTGCAGCTTCAATCGCCGTGCTCGCGTTAGCAATGATCTCTTCTAGATGTTGCATCGTTTCCTCGTCTACCGTCCGGTAGTATCCATAAGGGTGTTTTTTGATAGCTGTACATACTAATAAAACCCGCCGCCAATGCCAAATTGATTTGTAATTTGAACGGGTTATTGGGCAAAAAAACTCGTTTTTGGTCCTTTTAGCAAAAATCCAATCGGGAAACAGATGGAACCATTTGCCAATATTTGGTGGTAATTAATTGGCTTTTGCGCGAACAAAAATGAAGTTTGGACGACGTGAAAGTGTGTCAAATGTCTCAGGTGATACTTCTTTCATCATGGGATCTGGTTTACCTTCAGAAAACTTATCAAGTGTAAAACCACTTTCTGAAAGGCTATCAAATAAGTTACTCAATGAACGTCTAAAGAATGACACTTCCACAGGTTTACCGATGGTGTTCCAATCCTCGGTAATACGTTCAACCGCGAAATAATTGTTCACATCGTTTTCTTCATAATCGACCAGTGGATGATGCGTCGAAAAGATAAAGCATCCACCTTGTTTCAGTACGCGGTGCACTTCTTTAAACAGCGGTACTAGATCTTCGAGGTAATGCACCATTAACGGGCACACGACGAGATCGTAGCTCGCGTCAGCTTCTTTAGGAAGCCCATCAGACAAATCTTGCGCATAACAAGTGACAGCGTCACCTAGCTTTTGTTTGGTCATTTGAACCATTTGCTCCGAGAGATCGATAGCCGTTACCCTCGCCCTTGATCGACGAAGTGCTGCGCATAGATACCAGGACCACATCCTAAGTCCAATACCTCTTTATTATCGACATCGCCCACCAAGGCAAGCGTTGAGGGACGCTCATAAAGGCCATTGTAAGCATTGTTTTCAATCGCATCTGCGTATTTTACAGCGTATTTTGTATACATATCACCCATAGAAATACCTCCAACTATCAGACCATTTATCTCGCATTTGAATCGCGCAATCTAACGCTACGACGATGACTCGTCAAACTCTGGTACTTGCCAAATCAAACGCAACATATCTCGGTGTTGAATACCATCTTCAAAGATGGGTTCATCATAGTTATCTACAAAGAAGTTCTTAACAACTCTATCCACGCGAAACCCGTGCTTTTGGTAGAACGAGAGTTGATACCCAAACGTTCCGGTTCCCAATTCGACGCAGCGAATGCCTTGACCCGTAAGTTTCGCTAACGCTTCGTCAAGTAAAACTCCGCCGAACCCTCTACCGTGGAACTCCGGATAAGTCGCGATATTGAAAAGTTCAGCGCAACCATTAACCTGATCCACTTCTATCAGTGTCGCTGCAATCAATCGGCCCTGCATAAACACAGCAAAAGCACGGCATCGAGCTCGATAGGCGTTAATCGCTGCTTCCTCAGGATCCGCGAGTAATAATATATCCAGTGGTAATTGCTCTTGGGGAATCTCTTTAACTTCAAACATCGAGTTATTCATCTTTTAGCACTCTTTCCATCAGATAGTTGTCTAGGACGACGCCACGGATATCAACTCGGTTCGGCCTTATGACAGTAAAGCCACAATGAGAGAAAAACGGTCTTGCGGTAATGCTTACATAGGAGTACAGCCTCGAATATCAGCTTCGCACGCTTTATTTAAGATAATTTGCATCAATGCGCTCCCTACCCCTTGCCGTTGAGCTTGGTGATGACAATAGAAGTGATCGATTAACCCATCTGCTTGTAAGTCACTATATCCCAATATCTGACGTTGGTTTGTCACCACAAAAGGCTGACATCGAGCAATATACGCTTCAAAAACGCTTGTCTCTAGTTCATCACGAGCCCATGCTCTAACCTGCATCTCATTGTAATCATTGCGATTTACAGTGCGAATTGTTTGCCGATATAATTCCAATAACTCGTTTGCATCGTCTTGTATCGCTGTTCTAACAGACAATCGCATATCTCGACTCCTTTATATGACCCATAACCCTCGCCGTTAATAGTAACAGCTTGAAGATGTATGACGAGATTAGTGTTAAGGTTACTAGACGGTAACCAATTGAAAAATATCTTTTTGTGTACTAGATATTAAAACTCATAGATGAAGCGACACGGAAGCGATTATGCCCGAAAATAACAATAAAGTGCTGGTGCTCTATGCACATCCCTCTCATAGGCGTTCTGAAGTGAATGCCCCAATGTATCGAGATGCTAAGTCCATCAACGGTGTCACGGCCGTTGATCTCTACTACGAGT
>ASHK01001268.1 GCA_000695745.1 Vibrio madracius
GAGACTGGAAGCCAAGGCTTGCTGAGCAATATCGGCGCGAGAGAGCTGTTTCAACTGCCTATTTACCGCCTCGGTCACTTGATCAGCAAGAATCGGTGATGGTGTCACGAGTACTACTTGGGAATCTGGACCATGTTCAGCTTGGCTTAGTAAATCCGCGGCAACAAAATCAGCGTCTGCCGTATCATCTGCAATGACCAAAACCTCAGATGGGCCAGCGGGCATGTCTATGGCAGCGCCTCGAAAATCATTACTCACTTGACGCTTAGCTTCGGTAACGTAGGCATTGCCTGGACCAAATATTTTATCGACCTTTGATACGCTCTCCGTACCATATGCCATCGCAGCGATGGCCTGACCACCACCTACGTTATAGACTTCATCGATTTTACAGAGCTTTGCAACGTAGAGAATTTCGTCAGCAATGGGGGGAGGAGAACAAAGAACTACTTTACGACAACCCGCGATTTGCGCTGGAACACCCAACATTAATACCGTTGATGGCAATGGTGCACTGCCACCCGGAATATACAGCCCCACCGTATTAATAGGGCGTGTGACTTGTTCACAGACCACACCTGGCTGAGTTTCAACTTTCAGCACTTCTGGGCGTTGAGCTTTGTGGAACTTAGCAATATTTGCGTACGCTTGTTCGAGAGCTTGCTTCATCTTTACAGGGAGGCGTGATGAAGCCGCTTCAATCTCATCCGAAGAGAGCCGAATAGAATCAGGACGTACGCGATCGAATTTCTCTGTCAGATCAAACAGTGCCTTATCGCCTTCACTTCTTACTTGCTCAATAACCGCCGATACTGCCGACGTTATATTGGCGCCTTCAGCGATGGCAGGACGCTCAAGAATAGACTCTTGTTGCGACTGACTTAACGATTGCCAAACTACAGTTCTCATGGCCTTACCCCATCATTTTCTCAATCGGAAGCACAAGAATGGAACTTGCACCGAGCTCTTTAAGCTGTTCCATCGTTTCCCAGAACAAATTCTCTGTACTAACTAGGTGAACCGCTACGCGCTCTTTGTCGGAAGACAGAGGTAGCACTGTTGGGTCTTCAGCACCAGGCAGCAGTGATTTAATCTGCTCAAGTTTGGCCACAGGTGCGTGTAGCATAATATATTTAGACTCTTTCGCTTGTTGTACACCTTGCATACGAGTCAGTAGCTTCTCGATCAACGCCTGTTTATCAGCGTCGAATTCACCTTTACGTTGAATCAATGTCGCTTTTGAACGAAAGATAACTTCTGCTTCTTTTAAACCATTTGCTTCTAATGTGGCCCCGGTGGAAACAAGGTCAGCAATGGCATCAGCAAGACCTGCACGAGGCGCGACCTCTACCGAACCTGTAAGCATACAAGTGCTGAAATCGACGCCTTGCTCATCCATATAGGCTTTGAGCAATTGAGGGTAAGTCGTTGCGATACGTTTGCCTGCAAGATCCTGTGGGCCGTTGTAGGTCTGGTCCTTATTGATGGCAATTGACAAGCGACAGCCACCAAAATCAAGGCGACGAAGAGTAACAAAATTCGTTTGGTTCCCCCAGCGCTTTACGATCTAAGCGCACTTCCTCAAGTTCATTTTCGCCAATGAAGCCAAGATCAACGACACCGTCCATGATCAAACCAGGAATATCATCGTCACGAACTAGAAGGAGATCAATTGGCATATTTAATGAATGAACAACAAGACGCTCACCCATCACATTGAATTTAACTCCGCATTTTTTAAGTAGGTCTTGGCTTTCTCTGCTAAGACGACCTTTTTTCTGAATAGCGATTCTTAGGCGTTGTGTTTGCATTGCTGTATCCCTGTGCAAGATATTGATTTTTAAAATATAAAACGAAAAAMCCTCGGGAGCTTTAGTCTCCCGAGGGTTTAATTCTTTAAATCTTAAATCGAACCTCCGAGAGTTTTACCTATCTCTCGGGTATGCGTTCATCTCCCGAAAGATTAAGCTGGGTGATGATGGTGATGATGAATGTTCATATCAAAATTTAGCATACTTATGTTTAGGTCCTTTGTGTCTATACCTTCACACTAACGAAGCTGATTCCGATTTTCAACCACTATTTCACAGATCGCTGCATTTTTTTTCAACACTCGCTCGTCGATGCGGTTGGTTATGACTCGTCGTGGCAAAAATATTCGAGAAGACATAAAAAAAGGAGCCTTATTAGGCTCCTTGATACATAAACGATAGGATTATGCGTTCGCTTCTTTGGTCATTCTCGCTTTCGATAGAACAGACAAAATGAAGCACACAAGTACAAAGGCCACCGTTGCTGCACCAAATGACAATGCAACAGATGTCGTCATACCTAGGGTAATAAAGCCAATACACGAGACCAATGCCACTGACAACGCGTATGGTAACTGTGTCGATACGTGATCAATGTGGTTACAGCGTGCACCTGTTGATGACAAAATAGTGGTATCGGAGATTGGTGAACAGTGGTCACCAAATACTGATCCTGCCAAAACAGCGCCTAGCATAGGCAGCATCATTGCAATATCAGTCGCTCCAGCCATATCGCCAGCAATAGGTAACATGATACCGAACGTACCCCAAGAAGTACCGGTAGAAAAAGCCATGATACCAGACAGCATAAACAGGATCACTGGCAACCAATGAACATCAATGTTGCCCTGTACCGTTGAAGAAAGGTAAGCACCCGTTTTCATGTCACCAATAACAGAGCCAATAGACCATGCGAAGAACAAAATAAGAATGGCACC
>ASHK01001269.1 GCA_000695745.1 Vibrio madracius
AGGTCCTGGTCTAGGTCTACTACTTGCTTACATGTTCTTCGGCCGTGGTAATGCGAAAGAGTCTGCACCAGGTGCGGCTATCATCCACTTCTTTGGTGGTATTCACGAAATTTACTTCCCATACGTGCTAATGAACCCACGTCTAGTCATCGCTGTAATTGCTGGTGGTATGACAGGTGTGTTCACACTGACTCTATTCGACGCAGGTCTAGTATCTCCAGCGTCTCCAGGTTCAATCTTCGCGATTCTACTGATGACACCTAAGTCTTCATTTGTAGGCGTGATTCTATCTGTAATCGCATCGACAACAGTGACGTTCCTTGTTGCATCGCTTCTAATGAAAACGACTAAGCAAGAGGACGAAGAAGAATCTCTAGAGAAAGCAGCAAGCCAAATGGCAAGCATGAAAGCAGCATCTAAAGGTCAAGGCGGTGCAGCTCTAGACCTAGCAAAAGTACGTAGAATCATCGTAGCTTGTGATGCTGGTATGGGTTCAAGTGCTATGGGTGCAAGCATGCTTCGTAAGAAAGTAGACGCTGCAAACCTTGATATCCAAGTTACTAACCTAGCAATCAACAACCTGCCAGATGGTGCTGATATTGTTATCACTCACAAAGATCTGACTGACCGTGCTCGTAAACATGCTGCTGACGCACACCATATCTCACTAAGCAACTTCCTTGATGGTGCTTTGTACGATGGTTTGGTTGCTGACCTTGTGAACGCACAACTGGTAAGTGGTGAGCCAAAAAAGCCTGAAGCACCAGCAGACACTAGCTCAAGCGAAGAAGGAACGCTTAAGCTTTCAAATGAAAATATCTTCTTGGGTATGGAAGTAAAAACCAAAGAAGAAGTTATCAAGTTTGCTGGTGAGCAACTCGTAAAACTTGGCTATGTAGAACCTCAGTATGTTGAAGGCATGCTTGCTCGTGAAGAGTTGGTTTCTACTTACCTTGGTGAGTCGATTGCAGTACCTCACGGCACAATTGAAGCTAAACAATTCGTAAACAAAACCGGCATTGTGTTCTGCCAATTCCCTGAAGGTATTCAGTGGGGTGAGGACGAAGATGATGTAGCTAAGATGGTAATCGGTATTGCAGCGCAAGGTGATGAACACATTCAAGTTATCACAGCGATTACGAATGCACTTGACGATGAAGAAGCCGTTGAATGCTTGAAGTCTACCACTAACGTTGAAGATGTACTTCGCATCTTGAGTGGCAAGTAACAAACATGGTGATGATCACCTTGGCTTTAAGTCATAGCTCCTAAGTGAAACGAGACCAACGCCCCCCTTGTTGGTCTCATTTTTGATTTTGTTTTTTTCTTTTTTAATGAGTTATTTAGG
>ASHK01001270.1 GCA_000695745.1 Vibrio madracius
ACAGATGACCAACATCAATTAAATCAAATAACTAAAACTGGTCTTGCCAGCATAAATCTTCATCAATTGATGTGGATAAATTGAGGTGCTGTGGCTTTAGAAAATGTTGTCTCCCATCTGATCAATGAACATTTGTGCTTTCTTTAGCATCAATTCGTTAGAATCCGATTCTGAGCCAACAACATCAGAGCGAATGAAACGATGCTCTTTAAGCTCCTCGCCATATTGTTTCGTTATTCTGCCTGCGACTCGATACTGACCACCTTCAGCCAGCGCTTCTTGGTAGATCAAAAAACCCTTGTATTCAACAGGTTCCACCACTTTAGGTTCGCTACTTTTCGAACCACCAAATAATTTAGAGAAGAATCCCACGTTTTTTTCCTCTTTTAAGACCGATTTCTCCATGTTGTAGGGTTTGCTTCCATCGGTCAACATCTTGAATTAGGAAAGTGAATCTTGTTTGCAATTTATCCGGTCTGTTTTCCGCTTTGATAAGGCGTTGGGTTTTACATTGAGATTAAACAAACACGAAAGTTTTTGTTGAGTTTGCGAAAACGGTGTGAGTTTTGAACGTCTCATTAACAAATTACTTGGCAAAACATCAAATTACCGTATCCTAAGGTGTTGAACTATAATCTTTAATGAAGTTTCTGAGTCATACCAGTAATGTCGACATCCTTTGCTAGCTCAAACCTGTTCCGGCTGTTTATTCCTATTATAATGATTGTGGGTATCCTAGCAGGGTTAAACCACATCATCGCCGCAACACAAGCTAACTCAGGTTTCGTCACTAATCTTCCTTATATCTTGTTTGGCACCGCCTTTGCGTTAAGCCATAGTTTTAAACAGTCTCGTATCGCTATGGTCGCCTTGTCTATGATGCTTGCCTACGCGGTGATACAAGTAAGATTGCAAACTCCATTGTCAACAGGCACAACACTCTTAGAACTCTCCCTATTAAGCTTATTGCTTCCCGTAGCCTGCTGCTTAGCCTTTTTGTTTCCGGACACCGGTGTTTAAACAAGGGCATGTACATTTTTTCGGCCATCGTTGTGAGTTTCTTACTATGGAGTTATTTGATTTTAAGTCATTTTGACAACGGCGGATTTAACCATTTTGACAACGACTTACTGTTTGCCATTCCTGAAGTCTCACGCTTACCATTAGTTTTGGTTCTTTATAGTTTTGCAGTGACTGGCGCGACCGGTATCTTTCTTCTCAATTATAACCGACCTATCGACGCGGTTATTTATACTAGTATCCTGCTTTCAAGCAGTACTTTTATTTTCTTTCATATACCACATATGTCGAGTACGTTATTTTCTTTAGCCGGCATTTTAGTCATTATTTACGTCATTTCGGCCAGCCACCAGATGGCATTTAATGATCGACTAACAAATATTCCTGGACGTCGAGCTCTAGAAATGGATATGAAGCATTTAGGAAGAAAATTCACTATCGCCATGCTAGATGTTGACCATTTTAAAAAGTTCAATGACACCTATGGTCACGACACTGGAGACGATGTACTGAAACTGGTGGCTTCAAGGATGTTGTCCGTGGGTGGAAATGCCCGCGTATATCGCTATGGCGGCGAAGAGTTTACCATTTTATTTAAAGGCAAAACGGCCAAAGACAGTAAAGTCTATCTCGATGAATTAAGAGAAAAAATAGCCGATTACGAGATGGTCATTAGAAATAATGCCCAGCGACCAAATGACAACAAAAAAGGCGCAAAGCAGCGCGGTGCAAATAGTCAAGGCTCTACTGTGAGCATTACCGTGAGTATTGGTGCAGCAGACAGCAAAACTACAAAAAACCTGAAGAGGTGCTCAAAAAAGCCGATAAAGCGCTATACACGGCGAAAGAAAAAGGGCGCAA
>ASHK01001271.1 GCA_000695745.1 Vibrio madracius
TATGAAGCGGGCTTTCGAAAATTTGGTGGGTCCGGGCGAACTCGAATCGCCGACCCCTACCATGTCAAGACACCTGATTAATGGTCATAAAAATATAAATCACTGTAAACACCATAAATCAGAACGTTCGCTTCATTAGGCTCTAGCATAACTTGATTAAGCTTCGAACCTGAAAATAGTTTACTGCGCTCTCAACGGCATAAAAAACAATGTATCATCAGTGCAGTTGTAATGGTTAAATCAATGAGTTGGATAGATCTACAACACTTGCTTTTTTGGTTTCTAGATCTAGGTTGATTACCTCTGTCGAAGTTCGCAATCACTTAGCATCTGCATGATTGGCATCTCTATTTGGAGAACGGAATCTTCGTATTGTTTTTACCCAATCAAGCAAAGTCATTCAAGATATCTTCATCCAAATCAGGCTTTGAGAGAATACGCGCTAAGCAATGGTGAAGAACATCGCCAAACTTATCCATTTCGGGTTTGCCTTTGAGTGGAATATACGAGTGCCAAAGTCATGCACAACGCAGCAGGCTCTCCGCTTTTGAAGTGCTGCCTTCGATGCTACCTGGAAGTTGACTCGCTATTAAAAAGGCGATTTTGGAGGGAGAAGTTACTCGCGAAGAGCTGTTTATTACCTCAAAACTGTGGAACGCTTTTCATCACCCAAATGATGTGCAGCCAGCTCTTGAGCGCACCCTTGACGATCTTCAACTGGACTATATCGATCTCTATCTAATGCATTGGCCTGTGGCTATTAAATCGCATGTTGGTTTTCCTGAAAAAGGCAGTGACTTCATTTCTCTTGATGAACTACCTCTAGGCGTCACATGGCTAGCGATGGAAAATCTAGTAAAACAAGGGCTCGCAAAGGACATTGGCGTTTCCAACTTTAGCGTCAAAAAGTTAAAAGGAAATCATCGACTGCCGGTTCGACTATACCTGCAGTGAATCAAGTTGAGTTGCACCCTTATCTGCAACAGAGCTCTCTCGTAGAGTTTTGTGGTGATAACGAAATTTGTGTTACCGCCTACGCACCGCTTGGCTCAGGCGATCGTCCAGATTCATTGACAAAACTCGATGAGCTATCACTTCTCGATCATCCAACAATCAAGCGTATAGCAACAAAGCATCGAATGACCGAAGCGCAAGTGCTTATCGGCTGGCAACTCAATCGCGGGCTGACCGTCATTCCAAAGTCGAGTAATCCTGATAGGCAGGCACTCAACTTGGCCTCTTCGGCGCTGCTATTAAGTGAAAATGACATGGCTGACATCGCGGCGATGGACAGACATTATCGCTATCTACATGGAGAGTTCTGGGTGATAGAGGGGAGCCCGTATACGTTAGAAAATGTTTGGGACGAATAAGTGAGTTTACGGTAGTTCAGCTAACGCTGACTCTACCGTAACAAAATAGA
>ASHK01001272.1 GCA_000695745.1 Vibrio madracius
AGCTGCTCGGAGAGCAACTCAAGTATCTCACCCGCCTCTACTAGAAAGTCCTGTAGAATCTCTTCATCTAATTCGTAGCTCATTGTCCACCCCTAAAACCCAAGACTCGAGAGCAAATCATCGACTTCGTCTTGCGACGAAACTGCATCGTCTCTCTCATGAGGGTTAATAATCGGTCCCTCGACGCCAACTGGTGCCTGCTTTGGTTTTGTTGTTATTGGTTGTTGTTCGTCACTGAACACTTTCAAGATTTCCACCAATCTCGTTTCAACTTCACTGACTAAAGTGATAACGCGACGAATGATCTGTCCAGTAAGGTCTTGAAAATCCTGCGCCATTAGAATGTTGGTGAGCTGAGTACGCAGTTCGGTACTGTCGCTCTTCCACCTGACTCAAAAGATCATCAATACGATGACACAGTTCTTTAAATTGCTTTAGCTCAAGCCTGCCATGCATTAATTCGTTCCATTGTGGACGAACTTGCAATAAACAGTCGTGGAGGTTGTCTGCCATAGGCAAGCATCGTTCTACCGCATCCATTGTTGTATTGGCAGACACTTCCGTTTTATTGATGACGTATTCTAAGCGGTCACGAGCTTCAGGAATTTCATCATTGGCAATCTCATTAAGACGCGTATCAATGCTGAATTCCATTAGAGCATCGTGCAGATCTCGAGTTAGCGCTCCGACTTCCTGAAGCACTCGACTCTCACTGCCGCCTTGAATCATCATGACCAGCTCATTGGCTTCCTGTTGTTTGTCGTTTTCCAACAAATCAACAAGCTGCTTAGCTTGTTCTAATGAAATCATTCTGATATAGCCATTTGCTATGATGAGCGCGTTATAAACGCTCGAAAATTTTGTCTAGTTTTTCTTTTAGTGTGGCTGCAGTGAATGGCTTCACAATGTAACCATTTACCCCTGCTTGCGCGGCTTCGATAATCTGTTCACGTTTTGCTTCTGCAGTGATCATCAAAACAGGTAGATGTTTCAATTCGTCATCGGCACGAATATGTCTTAGCAGGTCGATACCTTGCATTCCCGGCATATTCCAGTCGGTTACAACAAAGTCAAAATCGCCCTTCTTGAGCATTGGTAATGCCGTTAAACCGTCATCAGCTTCTAGCGTATTGCTAAAGCCCAAGTCGCGTAGAAGGTTTTTGACAATACGACGCATTGTTGAAAAATCGTCAACAATAAGGATTTTCATGTTTTTATTCAAAATTGCCTCCACTGAAAGCAAGATCAGTGTTTATTAATTGTTATCTGTCCAAGCACTAAGCTTGGTGCGAAGACGCTGCATCGATTGGCTCAGTATTTGACTAACGCGCGATTCGCTGACGCCTAATACTTCACCAATCTCCTTCAAATTTAACTCTTCGTCATAATACAAGGATAACGTTAATGCTTCACGCTCTGGGAGCGATTTAATTGATTCTATTAACGCTTCGCGAAACGCATCGTCCGCGACTCCTTGAAACGGAGTATTCTCTTCCTCGTCTGACACAGAGACAGAGTCTTCCGAAACGCCCAAGTCTTCAATCCCAACCAGCTTTGAGCAATTAATATCGGTCAGCGCTTTATGGTATTGAGCCAGACTCAGTCCCAAGTAATCAGCCACTTCCGTATCTGTTGGGTCTCGATTTAACTCGACCTCTAAAACGGAAATCG
>ASHK01001273.1 GCA_000695745.1 Vibrio madracius
CCGATTGGTCTGCTCATGTATGCCAACCTAGTCTATTCAGGTGGCGTCGATAATTTCTACAAAAAATGTGCCCAAGTTGGCGTAGACTCCGTTCTTATTGCCGATGTGCCAACCAATGAAAGTCATGAGTTTGTCGAAGCAGCTCGTCAACATAACGTTCATCCTATTTTCATTGCTCCACCAACCGCAAGCGAAGAGACAATTCAACAAGTTGCTCAGCTAGGAGGCGGTTATACCTACCTCCTATCTCGCGCAGGGGTAACGGGAACAGAAACGAAAGCTAATATGCCCATGAATACTCAGTTGGATAAACTGGTTAAACACAACGCACCACCGTCATTACTTGGATTTGGGATCTCTGAACCACAACAAGTAGCAGAAGCGTTGGCCGCGGGAGCCGCGGGAGCAATTTCAGGTTCAGCGGTTGTCAAGATTATTGAAGCCAACTTAACCGAACCAGAAAAAATGCTAACTAATCTCGCTGAATTTGTTAAAAAAATGAAATCAGCGACGCAAAAATAGTCCTTTTTTTAGACATTTCATTTCGCTTATATTTGATAAAAAGTGCGTATTTGACGCAACTTTTTTTTAACATCGACTTGATAATTGCCATTCTCAAAATCTTTCAGTTCGCACAGAATGATTAACCAAAAACCAAGCAAACGTTTGCTTTCGGTTAATAAAACATCGATCCTCGAATATTCCGACATAAATCATCTCTAATTGATTTCTATCTATTGCCAATAGTGCTAATAAAGTGTAAAAACTGATTCGAAGATTAGTCTAACATTTGCCGTTCATCTGGAAGACTATGCTAGGATTTTACAATTTATTAGCACAGGAGTTAAGGAAGTGTTAAAAGAGAAGTTGATGCTAAACAATATTGGCGTCCAAGTCGTGATTGCAATGATTCTAGGTACCTAATCGGTGCCATGATGGGAGAATCTGCATCTATGTTTGCCCCACTGGGCACTATCTTTATTAATCTAATTAAGATGTTAGTGATTCCTTTGGTTGCAGTAGCTCTGATTTCAGGTGCTGCGGGTCTGGGCAACAGTAGTAATGCAGGTAAAGTTGGCCTCACCACGTTAGCTTACTTTGGTTTGACTTCAGCATTGGCTGTTGTTTTAGCGCTTGTTATGGGCGAAGTTTTCAAGCCTGGTATTAATATCGATACCGCCGGCATTGAAGGGATGTTCTCTGCTGAATACGCTTCTAAAGGTGACCTACCTACTTTCTGGGCGACCATCACTGGTATGATCCCAACCAACGTTTTTCAGTCTCTAAATGAAGCAAACATCTTACAGATCTTAGTGTTCTGTTTGTTCTTCGGTATTGGCCTTTCTAAACTAGAAGAAACTCGTCGTAACCCACTGTTAAATGGCGTAAATGCGATCGTTGACGTCATGGTCTGGATGATCAACAAAGTCATGATCATCGCTCCTATTGGTGTATTCGGTCTGATGGCTGAAGCTGTCGGTACGTTCGGTTTTGGCGCACTCATGGTAGTGTTCAAGCTGTTCGTTGTTTATGTTGCCGCGATCATGATCTTTGGTTTCATCGTTTATCCTGTGATGATTCAGTTGTGTACCAAAACATCTGCTAAGAAATTCATTAGTGCTATGAAAAAGCCTCAAGCAGTAGCGCTATCAACAGCATCGTCAATGGCGACACTTCCAGTCACTATGGACACAGTTGAGAAAGATCTGGGTGTTAGAAACTCTACCGCTTCATTCGTATTGCCACTTGGTGCGACGATCAACATGTCAGGTAACGCTATCTACTACGGTTTAGTGGCAATCTTCTTCGCACAGCTATTTAATATCGACCTGTCAATGGGTGCTTATGTTGCTATCATCGTGACATCCACTCTAGGTGCGGTAGGCCAAGCTGGTGTACCTGGTCCTTCATTCCTTGTTGTAGCCGTATTGCTAGCAGCTGGTATTCCAATCGAAGGTCTACCACTATTGTTCGCGTTAGACCGTATCTTTGACATGATTCGTACCGCGCTAAACATCACCGGTGATGCTGCTTGTGCGGTTATCGTTGATGCGTTAGTTGAAGAAGAAGCTCAAGAAGCGGAACTACAAAAACAACAAAGCGTAACTCATACTTACTTACGACATTAAGAGGGTTGTCACTTTGCGGTGACAACCCTTTTTATATAAAACTGTTTTAATATG
>ASHK01001274.1 GCA_000695745.1 Vibrio madracius
GCGAACATCATTTTGTTATTTCTCATCACCAGCCGCCTGCTGGCGAACATGAATTATATCGCCAATGTGTTCTCGAGCGAGATTTTAGATTGGTAATGTCAGTGAATCACCCATTAGCAACAGAGACGTTGAGTGCTGAAAAATTAAGAAATAGCCAACTTTGGACAAATTGCATTGCAAGGTGATAAGAAGCTGTCTATTGAACCGAGATTTAAAGCGTTAGGATTGATGGGAGATAATGGCCAGATTTCTACACCAATTCGACTGAACAATTTCTCTAGTGCCATACCTATTGCAGAAAGCTCAGATATTATTTTTCATCTTCCCACATCCTATGCTGAACAAGCTGAGAAAAGTCACCAAATTGTGTGTCGAGAAGTGCCTGAAGAGCTCAAGCATCCGTCAACATCTGTCTATCTATATTGGCATAAACGCTATCACTATGATTCCGCCTATATTTGGGTGCGAAACCAATTTCTCGCCTCTATAGGGACAGCGAAGGAAAGTTGTCTAAGTTGAATATAACAAGACCTCACCAATGGTGACGAGGCCTTGTTGGACGTTTCTTAGAATACGTACGACGCAGATAACTTGAAGTTACGTCCTGGCTCGTAGTCTTGTACGGTGCCACTGGTGTAAGAAGCGTGCGAGTAATACTGTTCGTTAAAGATATTTTCAAATACCCGCAGTGACGGTCAAGTTCTCAACGTTCATTGGCATCCAACGCGCAGAAATATTATGTACATTGTACCCTTCTTTGGCGGTGTCTTGATCAGTATTTGGTTTGAGGTCAAAGGTGATCAAGCTGGTCCAGTTGAAGCTCAAGTCATAATCCACTAATTGGTAGCCAAGGCTTAGAGACATGCTATCACCTACCTCATAACGTAAAGCTTGTCCCGTTTGTTTGTTCTCTGAATTAGAAGAAGAGTAAGTTAGACGAGCATCGAATGCTTCTTTTGTCATCGATAGCGTAGATTCGAAACCTACGATTTCATAATCACCAGAGTTTTCATACGCATAACCACCAGAACCTGTTTTTTACCGATAGACCAGTCATCAATATAGTCATTTAAGTCGGTTTTAAATAAGGTTGTTGAGAAGCCTAAGTGATCGAGACCGATAATATTGTTTTCAACATAGCCGACCCCGACTTCGGTGTTTAAACCGGTTTCTGCTTTTAAGTTAGGATCAAACGTACTGTTGTAATTGACGTAGGTTTCGCGCAGAGCTGGTCCTTTGAAAAGCTGTGTTGCACTGGCTTGCAGGGTCCATTGTTCTGTTACGAGGTATTTTGCAGCCAGCGCAAATGAGACGTTGTTCCAAGACTTGTCGAGTTTGTCCGAATCGGACGTCATATCAACGGTGTGATAGTTATAACGAACGCCTGGTGTTAAATAGAAACTATCGGTAAGTCCAACTTCATCTTCCATATAGATAGCGAACGAGTCTGCAGTATCTGAGACTTCAGTCACGCCACTGGAGATACTTTCTGATAGTTGGTGATAACCCTCTAAGCCATAACGGAACGTATGGTCTAGATTGAAGAGCTCGACCTTTGATTCACCCAGAGACTTAATACCGTATGCGTTGATTTTCCTTCTGAAGCATAATCATTTCTTTTGTAGCTCAGCTCATTTTGATACACAGAGGTACGGAGTTTAATGTTGTCGTGTAAATCGAGAGTGTGCTGAAGTGAATAACTGGTTCGAGTGTATTCAATATCTTCTACATCACGGCCCACGTTCCAGCCGCCACCAAAGTTGGTTTTCACATAGTAATCACCTTGGTCTTTATATTGATCAAACGTAAGCTGAACACGGTTTGCTTGGTTGATGTCCCAACCGATTTTAGCTAACCCGTTCATCAATGTGCCTTTATTGCCCTTGGTTTCATTCCCATCACCATCTTTGAAGTTATCTTTGTCAGTGAAAGTAAAATAGGCCATTGCATCGACGCTGTCAGATAGTTTGCCGTAGACAGTTCCAGAGCCGCCTGCGTATTTTATTACTTCCGTAATTGCCATAGATACGAGCACCAAAGCGTTGGTTTGGAAGCAATAGATCTTTTGCATCTTTGGTTTCGAAAGCGATACCACCAGATAACCCGCCAGTGAGTACCGAATTAGTACCGACGTTAATATCGACGGCTTTTAGGATATCGGCGTTAACGAGCAGATTGCCTGAGTGGTGGAACATATTATTGTTCTGGTTCATACCATCAATAGTAATGTTAAGGTCTAGCTCATCAACACCACGGATGTTAACCCCTTGAACCATTGAATGTGAACCGCCGATATCGACACCAGGTTGATCACGAAGCAGGTCACTGAGGTGGTCTGCTTGTTTGAACTCGATATCATCAGCTATCAAAGAAGAGCTGTTGCTAACTTTGGTTCCCCAAACTTTCATCGTTTCGTCAGCTTTTGTTTCCGCGAAAGCAGGGTTGAAAGCCGTTGAGCAAATCACACTAATCAGCATCGCGATAGGTGTCGGAGTAAGTCGATTTTTTCTGTATGTCATTTTTCTTGATTTCATTCTGAATTTTCTTTTGTATTTAGTGTCTTATCAAATTAATGCAAATGATAATGGTTATTATTAAATTCGAAATCAGAAAGCGACTCCATCATTGTTGCATTCAATTAGTGAATAACAACTATGCACAATAGGAATGAAAAATAGCTAGAGTAGATAAGAAGCGTGAAGGACGTCTGCCCATTAGCCCTTCGAATAAGTCTGGCAAGGTAGAGTAATAATGAGAGTGCCGCAGATACTAAAAACTCCCCGAAAAAGGGGAGTTTTATTCAAAGGTTTGTCGAACAGTGTTACGACTCATTAGCTCAATAGAATGGATGTTTCTAGTAGGTGATGAGCATTGTCTAACAGCTGTGGGTAGCTGTTCATTATCTGTTTGAACTTATCGTCGATAGAGTCTGTAACAACTAAAGAATTGAACATTTCGACAGCTTGCTCTGGATTACTGCTTAGCGTGTGCTTTAGCGTGCCCAGATTGATGTGGTTTGCGTGTTCAACTCTTGTTATCGCTGTGTCAACCATTTCGAATGTTATTGAGTTTATTTTATTTGTCATCGTTAAGGTCACAAGTTTATTCCAGTGCTCCTCGATGATACTTGATACAAACCCACCGCTGTTATGATTAAGATCATGTCTTGTTGCGAATTAAAGAGCTCCAGGTAATAGATTAAGCTTCAGCTTGTGCTTTAAGTGTAAATAAGATTTATTTTCACTCGCATTGCTGATAATGTTGCCTTGTCTGTCTCTAACATTAAATCTGGAATGAAAGCAAAAAAAGCACTCAAGAAGTTGAAGAAGAAGTCGGTTAAGGCGATAAAAAGTCGCGCTTTAGAACAGCTTCAATTACTAAAGTCTTCGGACACCAGCAAAAGAGCGAACAGTGTTGATAATAAAGTAGGTTGGTCGTCGGAACTAAAAAACGTGGCTAATGATGCGGCAATCAGCGCTTTATCAGAACTTGCAGCCCCTTTGTCGCCAGTACTCTCGTGGTTTAATGATGGAGGCAGGGGAATTGGTCTCCAACTACTCAATCTGCCGCGAACACGGGTTTGGATGCTGGGAAAAGTGTCACGCCAACAATTAGCTCCATTGCATCACTCCCTTTAAAATCCCCACCATGCAAGCGCTGTCCTGCCCTGAGCAATGGTATCTGCAAGTGCGCAGCAAAGAGATTTAAGTTATCCGCATAGCGCTTGCTGCGCTATGCAAGGTTCATGATGACGCGGCTAACAGAAGGGCCGACTAATCGTGATAACGCCACACCAGTGATTCCTTTCACAAACGTCTTGGTTCCAGAGATCATCGCTTTCTCTACAAAAGACGGTTTGTCACTACTCTTAGTCCAGTTGTGAGATTCGACGATTTCAAGCAGAGACTCACAATCCAATTCTTTCGCGTCAAAACAAATAGCGACAGAACCCGCATTGTTTTTGATGCTTTGATTCGGTG
>ASHK01001275.1 GCA_000695745.1 Vibrio madracius
TGGAGCGCATACTCATTACTTCTTATCAGCTAGGAATAAGATTACTGGTGAATTTGACCTATTAAGAAGCCAGAAGATCGTCGTTAATCAATACATAGAAAAACTAGGCTTAAAAGATAAGGTTATCCCTGTCGACGAAAATCTGTCTGTAGAGCAGCGAAAGCTCTTTGGTGAAATGTTTCAGAAAATGGTGTTTGAGTTCGCTAACCAGCATCTTTTTAAACACAAGGGGTTAATTGCTGAACTAGCTCCTGAGACAGAACGACGATCTAAGCAGCGACAAAAAATGAACCTAGAAGCCAAATTGCCTAAATCTAAACGAGAGTTCAATTTCCATAATCTCATGCTCAAAAAGCAACAAGAGCAATTGGTGGAGTTAGAGCATCAAGTTATAAACTCGGAGCAAAAATTAGAAGAGAGTAACTTAAGGCTCAATATCATCCGAGGTGAATTAATGATGTTGGAAGATAAGCAACGTGAAGTCAAAAAGGAACATGTCGTTTTATCTAATCAAGTACAGGAATTACGCGCTGAAAAACAAACGCTCTTGATGACGCTGCGCACATTCAACGATGAATTGCTCTCCAAACTAGCCGTATTCTGTAGCAATTTCTTTATGTCTGTACATACGAATGACTTAGGGTATCAAGATAAAGCAAGACGTTTTCTTGAACAGACCATCAATACCCTTTGGGATCTTCCTGAGCCTTTGAGAATAAAGGCGAAAGCACTAGTTAACCACTTATCGTCTCAAAGCAAAGATAGTTGTCATGAGCGCTCTAAGCAGAATACAAACGAGCGTTAATGTCGCGGCATATACCTGTAGCGTATAAAACT
>ASHK01001276.1 GCA_000695745.1 Vibrio madracius
TGGAGTCGAACGAATCATTACTTATGACGATATTCCAGGAGACCCCAAAGTTGGGGTGATCATTCGAGACTTTTACCCTATATGTCAGGAATGGGTACGTTTTAGTGGTGATGTGATTGCACTCGTTATTGCAGACAGTTATGAGACTGCTTGTGAAGCAAGTGAAAAGATCCGAGTCGAATATGAACCATTTCAGCCCGTTACGGATCCAGAGTCAGCGTTAGAAAGTGATGCAAGACTGATTCATCCGGATAAAGATTCTAATGTCGTTAACACTCACCACACCGTTAAAGGTGATGCTGATAAGGCCATTGCGAAGGCCGATGTGGTTATCGAACACACCTATCAAACGCACTATCAAGAACATGGCTATATTGAGCCAGAATCAATAACCACTTATCTGGACCCAAATAATAACGAGCTGACTATCGTTGGTTCAATTCAAAACCCTCATAGAGTAAGAAGTTTTGTCGCTGGTTTCCTTGGCATTCCACAAGCAACTATCAACGTGAAGCGTTCTGTGCTTGGTGGTTCGTTTGGTGGTAAAGATGACACCATTGATCATCTTGCTTGTCGTGCTGCGCTATCCACTTACCTTACTAAACGCGCAGTCAAGTTCTCTTATAACAGAGAGCAGTCACTTATCGAAAGTACCAAGCGTCACCCATACACTATGCGCTACAAAGTAGGCGTATCGCGTGAGGGTAAAATTGAAGGGATTAAGATCAACATCATCGCGGACGCTGGTGCCTACGCGACTTGTACGCCGTTTGTAACTTGGCGATCTTCAGTTCAGGCCGCGGTCCGTACGATATTGACCATGTTCGAGTAGACGTGACAGGGGTTTACACCAATAACAGCGTATCCGGTGCAATGCGTGGTTTTGGTTCACCGCAGATTATCTTCGCACACGAATCCTTGATGGATGAGATAGCACTAACATGCGATATCGACCCAATTACGGTCCGTGAACGCAACGTTCTGAAACAAGGCTCTTTAAGTATGACGGGGCAGCGTTTTGACCAACACACCGTCTCCGCGTCACAAGTGTTGAACACCGCCGCCGAAAAATCTCAGTTTTATGAGCGCATGGCGGAAATGAACGCCAAGAATAGCGTCAATTCGCCCATCAAATATGGTATTGGCTTAGCTCTAAGTTATCGCGGCTGTTCTTTAGGAGCGGAAGGCGCGGATAACTCCACTGCGTTATTATCGCTGAATGCAGACAGCAGTCTAAATATCTCAACCGGTGTGTGCGAAAACGGACAAGGCC
>ASHK01001277.1 GCA_000695745.1 Vibrio madracius
TAAATCGACCTTCAAATGAATTAGGCTCAAATCGCGTTTGGTTTAATAGCCCATTCATACTTGCCAACATAGAGTGAACCAATGGCGCGATTTTGACAGCATAAGGGGTTGGGGTGAGTTGAGAACCATCACGATAGAAAAGTTCATCGTCCAGTATGTCACGCAACTGAGTGATAGTTTTGCTTACACTGGACGGCGTAACCGACAGTACCTCTGCTGATTTGGTGACACTGCTTGTGTCAAGCATGACATGAAGCGCCAGAAGGTGCTTAAAGCCTACTTTTGATAATCCTTCGATATCCATTAAGAACTAATCCATTAGGTTATTCGTTAATTGCTCACAAATCCGTTTCAATGTCATCGCATCTTCTAACGCTAATTGAGCCTTGCATGCAATAGAATTAGGGACCGACATAGCTTGGTCACGAAGCGCAATACCTTGTTCTGTCACCGTTATCATTCGTGCACGCTCATCCGTTTCACTGCGCTTTCTCTCGACAAGTCCCTTTTGTTCCAAGCGTTTCAGTAGCGGGGTAAGTGTGCCAGAATCCAACTTCAAATCCGCTCCAATGTCTTTAACGTTCATCGGTGCTTTCTTCCACAATACAAGCATGGTCATGTATTGCAGATATGTCAGGTCGATCTGCTCTAATATTGGTCGATAAGCACGTGTCAACGCATTGCTCGCACTGTAAAGCGCGAAGCACACTTGTTTGTCAATATCTAATGATTCGAGTGAGTCGAGCTTCATAACTGTCCAAATTATTCATTTATATTGCGCACAATATACTTGCAACCACTCCCATTTAGCAATATGATTTGTGCACAATCTAATTATACGCAACACAAAAGGACTGAATCATGCCTGCACTTTATACAACTTCTGCGACTGCCTTAGCTGGACGTAACGGTCAAGTGACGACCGACGATGGGTTACTGGATTTGCCATTGTCATACCCGAAAGCACTCGGCGGGTCGGGAACAGCGACTAACCCAGAACAGCTCTTTGCTGCTGGTTATTCAGCGTGTTTCTCGAATGCAGTACTGCATGTTGCCCAGCAGCAAAAGATCGAACTAAAAACAGCACCAACAAAAGCAACTGTGGCGTTAAAAGCTAACGAACAAGGCGGATTTGTTCTCGATGTTGCGCTTGAGGTGACTTTAGATATGGAAGATGCAGCAGCGATTGAACTGGTTCGTGTTGCACACCAAGTATGTCCGTATTCAAATGCCTTGAGAGGCAATGTCGATGTTGCAGTTACTGCAAACGGTCAAGCCATCTAATTGATTTAAGAGGGCATCTTATGTCCTCTTGCCTTTTCCCTGCAGAAAATACATAACTTCCGTATCGTAACCACTTTATTTACCTACCGAAATTTTCAACTTCCATCGCTTTCGAATTGGTCATTTCATCACCACGAAATCGATGAAACTCGATCCCGATCAAGAAAAATCGCAAAATTCACAGAAAAGTAATAGCCGACTCGAAAAACTTATTTTATAATGCGAATTAATGTTTCAGAACAAACTAAATTCTATTATTAGGGGATCAACATGAGACTTATTCCATTACAAAACGCAGAACAAGTAGGTAAATGGGCAGCACGCCACATCGCAGAGCGTATCAATGCATTCCAACCAACTGCTGAAAAACCATTTGTTCTAGGTTTGCCAACTGGTGGAACACCTCTTTCTACTTATAAAGCGCTGATCGAACTATACAACGCAGGCGAAGTAAGCTTTAAGCACGTTGTAACATTCAACATGGATGAGTATGTTGGTATCGACCCTGAGCACCCAGAATCTTACCGTTCGTTCATGTACAACAACTTCTTCAACCACGTTGATGTTCAAGAAGAAAACATCAACCTTCTTGACGGTCTAGCTGAAGATATCGACGCTCACTGTGCAGCATACGAAGAGAAAATCCGTTCATACGGCAAGATCAACCTATTCATGGGTGGTGTTGGTATCGACGGTCACATTGCATTCAATGAACCAGGTTCTTCTCTAGCATCTCGTACTCGTATCAAAACTCTGACAGAAGATACTCGTATCGCTAACTCTCGTTTCTTTGATAACGACATCAACCAAGTACCTAAGTACGCACTTACTATCGGTGTTGCAACTCTTCTAGAT